>DATDWK010000132.1:0-7290 GCA_035289685.1 Candidatus Dojkabacteria bacterium | reverse complement strand
CAAAAACAATGTTTGATTCCGGTTCTTTCCCCGGCTTGGTTGCATCCGGAGCTTTTTCAGCTGTCTCTGGCAAATTTTTCAAGGTATCCTGAGATACCTTTTTACCCGCACCAGATAATACCAGCGCACTTTCGGGATCCAACGTTACAACCATATTTTCCTCAATACTTTCAGCACTTTTATTTAAATTGTAAATAAGCGGGATCTGAACTTTTTCTAAAAGTTCAGATCCCACATCCTTTTCCACTATTAAGCCTTTGGCTGCCTTTTCCTTGTCTAGATAATCTGGCAGCAACTCTGGCATTACCAGAATTTCATCACCCGTAAGATTTTCATAGTCCTGCGCCTTCAAAACATGGTGCACCAAACCAAAAACAGGTTCTTTTCCCTTGCCTTTACCCGAGAATAAACTGGACAGTTTACTAAGCGGTTCGACCACAACTTCAACTTCGGACGGTTTTTCCTGAGGCTGTAATGGTTTTAAAGCAGGCTGACTTTGCTGGGAGTTGCCCTGGTAGTTCTGGACTTCTGCCACATATCCCTCCATAGTTTTACCCTGTTTACCCTTTTTTTGTGCCATTTCAGCATCAAGTTCCTGCAATTTTGCGCTGAAATCTTTGGAAATAACCGGACTGGGCTCTTTGTCTAATTCCAGCTCACGGCTTTGAGTCACATAAGTTTTTCCAGCTTCATAAATCCAGGAAATTTCCTGCGGTTTTTGATAATAATTTTCAATAACTGCTCCTACCCGGGCCAACCCCAGAATATTTTTATCATCCAGTTTCTGCTTTTTTTGCAGACTCTTGGAGATATTTACCCTGACAGTAGGTTTGCTGCTGTCGCCACGGCCGCGCCGTACCAGCATCCAATCCTGTCCCACAATTTTTTTTTCTTTAACTGCTTCCGATTTTTTATCATAAAAATAGCTGTCCGGAGTAATTTCTTTACCGACTAAATTCTCATCAAGACCCCATATTGCTTGAACTTCAAGTACCTCGGGATCGTGATCATGGCTGTTGACTGTAAGGATTTTTCCGGACAATTCGGCATGCGGCATTTTCTGGATAATCAAAGCTTCGGTAAGGTACCCCTCGTAGCCAATCCCGGCACGGTATGCCAGAGCAGCCTCGCTGAAAAATTCCGCCCAGGACTGCTTGAGACTATCCATCAGGAGATCGGCACCTTTTATATTTGTCAGCATCAGCGGTTTATGGTACTTTTTTTCATCAAGTTTACTGTCAATCGGGGATGCCTGTACGCTTACAAAGGATTCAATAAATCCGGAAAGTCCTGCGTAGGCTTTCAATATCGGATTTTTAACCATATCCGGAACCACGCTGCTGGCAATAATCTGCCGGATTTCTTCACTGGCTTTTTTTACTGTAAACTCGTCATTGTAATTTAAGTCATTGATCCGGGGCGCTATAAAAGATACTAGATCATTGGCAACAAGAAAGTCATCAAAAGCAGTGGATGTTACAACAAATCCTGATAAAATGCTCACACCGAGCTGCTGCATCTGGTTTAATTCCAATGCCAGCTTGCCGACCAGTTCATTAACTTCATCACTGGTCTGGGTAATGGTAATCACATATTGTTTCTTTTTTCCCAGCATGACTTGGCAGTTTTATTGAGATATTTTTGAAAGAGAACCGTAAAATTATCAAATGTTATTTAAAGCATTATTAAAATTATCAGTCAAAGCACTGTCAGTGTCAATAAATATATTTTTCATTAACTACTTAGGATTATAGCGCCAGCTTTTGATCAGTTTGAAGCCGTAACCCAATATTATTGCCGCAGCAATAATAATAACCAGAATGCTTATGAAAATTAAAGGATAATCGATTCCCAGCATTACCTCTGTGCCCACCTTTTGTTCCTGTTCTTCCCGGGCATACCTGACTGCAACTAAGCCGCCTATATTAGCCGAACCCTGGGTAAAAATATTTCCGATGAGTACACCCGGTAGCTGGATCATTTTATTGGTCTGAGGAAGAATTAAAAATGAAACTAAAGCTTCCCGATCCCAAGAAACATTTTCAATCTGTATTTTATCTAAATAAATATTGTGGTTGCTGTTGTTTTTGATATAAAGCCGCAAATCCAGATTATGAGCGGAATAGGCCCGTGAAAGATTCTCCAGGGTAATTTCGTATTCGCCTTGCAACTGAATTGAGTCGTTGGTGTCATTAAAAAATTCCAGGGGACTGGCATAATTTTCCAGGTAGTTTAACCCTAAGGCAGCGGCAGGATCATTATCAGTCAAAACGCCGAATACCAGCCTGTCCGGAGTGACTCCGCTTTCCATATCAAAATTGAGATAATCCTCTAAAAACGGGTCTTGAAAAAGCCACTGCCCTTCCTTTTCATAAGCCACCCAAAAATGCCAGACAAATTGTCCGGTAATCGGCAGACGTACCAGCCCGTAAACAACTTGAGCCGTCAGTCCCTGGTTGCGGTAAAGCCCGGTGAGCATATTGGCATAATCCAGCGAGGTGTGTTTGCTGGCTAACATAGCGTCTTCCGGACTGCGTCTCTGCCAGTTGGTGTCAGGGAAAACAGGGTGCAGGCTGTTTAAGACAAATTTGTATACTTCATGGATGGAACTGCCCGAAGCCTGCTTAATTTTATCCAGACCTGCATAATACCAGTCATCGGTTTTATTTTCAGCCGGAAAACGGAATTGTTTATAATCATATTTTTTTATAATTCCCTGATAGCTTGCGGTTTGCTCTGTTTTTCCGGAAACATCCAGAAGTAAAAATTCATTGGTATTTTGATCACGCATGCCGTCCTGAAAACCTTTAATTTCGGTGAAAACAACAGGATTATTTTCACTTCCCGGAAGCGGCACCCTGACTTTAATACTCTCATTTTTATTATTTACCGCCTTCCATAAGGTATTAAGTTTTACGGCATTATAATTTGCCAGCACCAGGTAGACCTCGTCGAGTCCGGAAAAGTTAATAACATGCTGGCCGTTTTCTTCAGTTACGCTGATGGGCTTTCTGTTGAGATAGGCAAGTTCGCCGAATGTCAGAGGCAGATAAATGCGTAAACTATCTTCGCTGGTGCTGTTTGTCAAAGCAGTTTTCGGCAGAAAAATGCTTTTGATTGCCTCCTGCCTAGCAAATAATTTATTCAGACGGTAATTTATTATCATTACCGTTTCTTCCTTAAATCTCACCGGATTATCACTAAGATTAACAAGCGCGTAATTATCTGTGACTTCTACGCTGTGGGGTAGACCTCTGATGGAAACGCTTAGATTCTCGAACTTTAAAGGAATTTCGAAATTTACTGCAGTAATTACTTCAAAAGTTGAAGTGTTTTTAATGACAATAACTTGCGAAACATTGGCGCTGCCGTCGGCATTAGCGTGCACCTCTGTGGAACTTTTTCCGAAAAGCAGGTCCGCAGCCTGCGCCTTTACAGTCAACAGTCCGAAAAAAAAGAAAATTGTTAAGGCTGAAATAAAAATCTTAAGTCTCATAAAATGCCACTATTCATTTGATCAATAAATTACTTTTCAGTACTGAAAAATTTTTAAAATTCTAAAATCTGGAAATTGTTTTTAGGGAATAACTTGGTATTAAAGAATTTTATTTTTTCAGGCAATACCTTGTAAACTCTGGAACCGCCGACTTCGAGCAAATCTCCCGGCTGGGGACGGAAGCCATTTTTTCCGGCAATCAGTTTTTTCCATAAATCTAACATCCACTTAACTTTTTCCAGGTTATTGACAACTTTTACCGATCCGCTGAATTGCACGCCAATTTTATCACCGCTGTTGGGTTGTTCGGACGAGTAAATGGCTATGCCTACCCGCGGCTCTTTTTCGAGATTCCTGCAGTGCAAATCGTGGGGATGGCTGATAAAATAAAGGTTCAAATCCTGATCTGCAATAAAATAGACAATCGCCGGCCAGGGATTGGTTCCCAAAGTAGTCAGAGACATCAGCTGCTGGGTCTGCAGGTAGTTGTATATGATTAACTTCAGATCCATAATTTCCAGCTTATAATTATAAATACCGCTTTAACCTTTTCTCCACTTCTTTTTTTCCTAGAATATTCATTACTTCATAAAGCGGAGGTGAAAATTCCGACCCTGTTACCGCAATTCTCAAAGCCATAAACACCGAACCTGCTTTAAGATCCATCTTTTCAGCCAGACTGCGTACAGCTGCTTCCCATTTTTCATGGGGAAAATCGCTGAAATCTTCTTCTGTAGACTTTAATACAGCCAGAAACTTGGTAAAAATGTTTTTAACCTGCCGGCCGGAAAGGGTTTTAGTGTGTTGGTATTTTCCTAAATCCTGCCTGGGTCCGGGAATATAAAAAAAGCTTATCAATGCAGGCAAATCAGAAAGCAATTTTGCCCGGGTGCGCTCTTGCTTCAGTATTTTCTGGAGGAAATCCGGCCCACCGGCAATCACAGCTTTTTCCAGCTCCGGACTGCTGCCGTACTGGTTGAGCCAATCTATAAAAATATTCTGGACTTTATCTATGCTTAAAACCTGCAGATATTTTTGATTAAACCATACCAGCTTTTCTCTGTTGAAAACCGGACTGCTTTTATTTAAATCCTTTGGGGAAAACATTTCTACAAATTCAGATAAGCTGAAGAGTTCCTGCTCTTTGGCTCCGTGAACCCTTTCTAAAGGCGGAGCCCAGCCCAGAAGCATTAAAAAGTTCAGAATTGCTTCTTTAAGATATCCCTGCTTAATAAATTCTTTGGCGGCTACAGCTCCTTTGCGCTTGGATAATTTGCCCCCTTCAGGATCCAGGATTAAAGGCAGATGGTAAAATTCGGGCATGTTAAATCCTAAAGCTTCATAAAGAAGCAGGTGCTTGGGAACGCTGGGCAGCCATTCGACTCCGCGGAAAACATGGGTAATGCGCATAAGTTCGTCGTCTACAACAACTGCCAAATGATATGTAGGAAATCCGTCTGATTTAATCAGCACACCGTCGTCTATATCATTAGTATTGAATGTCATTTTACCTTGCAAACCGTCGGAGAAGCTCATTTCGCGGTTTGCCGGAACCTTGAGCCTGATAACGTATTTGTCCCCCTGGGCAATGCGGCTTTTAGCCTTATCTATTGGCAGGTCCCGGTACGGCGAGCGGAATTTAAAAATCTCACCGTTGGCTTGAGCAAGCCGACGTGCTGCGGCAATTTCTTCATTGCCGGCAAAGCAGTAAAAAGCAGCGCCTTTGTCAACCAATTCCACTGCATATTTTTTATAAATTTCCAGGCGCTCTGACTGCTTGAATGCTTCGTCAAAATTAAGGTCAAAATAATTGAGGATTTCTTTAATTTGTTCTATTGAACCTGATTTTTCCCTTTTCCGATCGGTATCTTCAAGGCGCAGGATAAATTTGCCGCTGCTTTGCTTTGCCAAGGCATAGGCATACAAGGCTGTGCGCACTCCGCCGATATGCAAATCTCCTGTAGGGCTGGGGGCAAAACGGGTTACGGCCATAATTAAAAAATTTTTAGGATCTAAATTATTCAACCTAAATTCTAGCACTTATTAAAAATTTTTACTTCTGCATGGGTAATGATTGCGAGGTATTTAAGTATAAAGTACTATAAGTGTTACCCAAATAACTGAATCCATGCCTTAAAGCCGGCAAGTCAATCTGTTCAAACCAATATTCATTTGTTCTACCTTGAAGGGCAATCCCTTTTAAACTTACAGCTGCATTAATAATTATTCCCCGCAGACAGAAAGTTCCAGCTATTCCAATTAAAGCAGCTAATAATCTTTCTTTTACTACACCTCCTTCTGCTACGGGTAAACTAATTTCACTATTCTTGCCATGGTTGAGAATATAAGGCATACGCATAATTCGCATTCGGTATTGTTCTTCTCCCGAAGGTACAACACTTCTTTCAATATTATATGTTGACATAGCAGTACTTGTCCAAGTTCCATCCCGAAGTTGACAGCGTGCAAATACTCCAAAATTCTGGGACATGGTCGCTTTGCCTTTTACTAACCTGCTCGGATTACAATGACGAACTGAAACACTAGGTTCTATACTAAACTCTGGCATGACACTCTGGTTACCACTTAAAGAGGTTAGTCTGGATAAACCACAAAAATTTGAGTTTTTAACAGTTGTAAGACTTAAAGTATTAAAACCCATTAATATAACAATAATATCAATCTTTAAGATTATAGCATGCTGGGTATGGAGAATATTTGTATCAAATTTTTAGAAAGTTGCTAATTGCTCGGGGAAATCAGCAGCTTCAAGAATATAGGTTGGGGTGGAATCTCCCTGCTGTTTAAAACCGTAATTTTCTATCAGGTCATCAATTGTAACTAACGGGTTTGATACTCTCAAGGATTTTTTGGGTGTATAAATGATTCCCTTCAAACAGAATCTTCCTGCAACACTTAATAAAGCATCTGTCAACCTTGCACCAACAGCCCGGCCATCACATTCCTGCCCTGGTTTTTCTGAATCCAATCTATAGGGTAACCGAGCCAAACACATACCGAGACCTTTACTATCCAATTCTACTATATTGAAAGTTGTCAGACCGGTATCTTCAGCTTTATAACGGGCGACTACTCCTAAAGGTTGACCAAATGTCTTACGTATCCCGATAATTTCACTAGGAAAACAGCAATGAGCACTACTTGGATCAGTTGCGTCAGTTAAAGGGATCGCAGAGGGTATTTCCTCTTGAATACCACATAAGCCAAGCAGTGGATTTATTTGCCTGTTATTTCTAACTTCAAAAATACTTAATGCCCTAACTTCCATATATAATGAATATAAATAGGAATGCTAGGATTATAGTATAAAATACCGTTTTTTTTCCAGTCTAAGTTTTGATACTAGCTATATTCGGACTTTTCCAGGCGAAATTTTATACGCTGGGTTTATCTTCTTCCGGCATCTCCGGTTTATCAGGCATTGCGCCTGGAGCTGCTGGTGCAGCTGGTTCATCAGGCATGGTGCTCGGTGCAGGAGTCATTCCTGGATCAGCTGCCGGCACAGGAGCTGCTGGTGCAGAACCCGGCATTGTCATATCATCATCGCCCATCTTTGTAGGATCAGAGGCTGGTGCACTTGTCATAATTAAATCTTTAAAATATAAAATAGCTAGTTACATAATGATACATTTTTAATTTTAAGTAAAGTAATTTCTTAAGTGATTTGCTGTAAAATAAAGTAATGGATATTTTAAAAAACAGAAAAAACCTCGTGTTATCAGTATTATCTTTGTTAACAGCCTGTACGCTCTTGCCTCTAATATTCATCTCTT
>DATDWK010000131.1:0-2439 GCA_035289685.1 Candidatus Dojkabacteria bacterium | reverse complement strand
ATTTCTTTTTTTTGTCTACTTTTGCTAGAGCTGCCTGGTATTTTTTTGATCTTTTCATTCTAATATTTTTCAGAAATTGAGAATTTTAAATTAATCAGTCACCTCTAAACCCAAACTTTTGGCAGTACCCTCAATGATTTTTACTGCTGATTCCAGTTTATTGGTATTCAGGTCTGCCATTTTCTGCTGGGCGATTTCCTTTAAAGCCGACCGTTTAACCTTGCCGACTTTGGTAGTATTGGGTGTGGCAGATCCTTTATTCAGATGAGCAGCCTTTTTAATCAAAAAGGCCGCAGGCGGTGTTTTCAATTCAATTTTAAAGGAACGGTCTTCGAATATAGTCAAAACACAGGGAACAATACTGCCCATCTGGTCCCTGGTTTTCTCGTTATACTGGGTGATGAATTCACCTATATTAACTCCGTGCTGGCCTAATGCAGGACCGATCTGCTGCCCGGGGACAGCTTTTCCTGCTGGCAGCTGCAGTTTTAATATTGCTTTGACTTTTTTGCCTTTAATTGCCATTTTCTGTTATTCCGTTCACTAATATGTAGATTTTAGAGTTGTTTGCTTACCTGGAGGTAATCCAGAGTAACGGGAGTCTCTCTGCCGAAAAGTGATAAGAGCACTATTACTTGGCCTTTGTCATCATTGATATCATTTATTGTGCCTACAAAATCTTTCCAAAGACCGTCGGTAATTCTCACGGTATCGCCGACAGCAAAAGATGCCTGGTAAGAGGGCTGCTGCACTTTCATATATGCCATGGTACCCTTGACTTCTTCTGGGCTTAAAGGAATAGGTTTGCGTGTAGTTCCGACAAACCCGGTGATTCCTTCGGTGTTCCTGATCAAGTGCCAGGTCTGGTCGTTCATATCCATTTTGATCAAGACATATCCGGGAAACAATTTTTCTTCCACGGTCTTTTTTTTGCGGTCTGCAATGACGATTTTATTTTGAGTAGGTACCAGAACGTCGCTGATCTGGTCTTCGAGCTTGTTGGCTTTAACTCTTTGCATAATCAGATTGGCGACTTTTTTCTCATGACCGGAGTAAGCAGTCACAATATACCACATATGATTTTTATATTCTTTTTTAGTCTCACTCGGAGTTGCGGTTTTTTCCTTGACTGTTTTTGTTTTGGTTTTGACTTTTTCTTTAACTTTTTCCATTTTTTAATTACTTGCTCCTGTTAATAAACCCCTTAAAAAGGTAAATACTGTATCGAATGCCAGCAGTAGTACACTTATGGCAATAGACACTATAATAATAATATTGGACATACGCAGGGTCCGTTTTCTGGTTGGGAACTCAGTATTTTTCAGTTCTCTAATAATGCTTCTGAAAAACCCAAATATCCTTCCCGGTATTGATAAAATGTTTCTAATTATCTGCATTTGTTATTTTTAATAAATTTGTCCTATTAAACAGAGCCAAGAGGAGTTGAACCTCTACTAACGGTTTTGGAGACCGCTGTGCTACCATTAACACCATGGCTCTATTTTCCTGCTTCAGCTGACCGCTGGAGCAGGGTATTAGCCGCAATGTTAATTATATTATAAAACGGCACAGCTGGCTATGTCTTCCAAACCGCTTTTCCACCTGATTACTTCATTTTTCCTTCTTCAAAAAGCTCGTGCTTTTTGGTTTTTCTGTCAAATTTCTTGATTTTCAATTTGTCCGTAGTATTGATACGATTCTTGGTGGTCACATAAAAACTCCCGGTTTTTTTATTAACCAATTTGATTATGATACGATTGCCTTTTCTGGCCATGGTTATAGTTTTAAGGACTTAGATATGCTGTTACGATTTAAAAAAATCTGTAATATTTCCGAATAGGGGAGTGCATTAAAAACTTTACCTTACCTAAGGGAAATTAGGTTAATTGTACTAGAAAATCATTAGAAAAGGAAGTATTTTAAAATTATTATTCACCATATATGTATTCATCACCATTTTCATCAAATAGTCCAAAGAGTATTCCTTCCTTATGAATCATTAAATGTTGTTGTGTAATAATTGCCGCTTCTGCTGGTGTAACCTCCCTGTTTGCGAATGAGCAGTAACTCCAACTTATTGCTCCTTTATTTGGGTCAAAAATTAGATATGGTCCATCATCATTTTGAAGATCTGGTTCTGTTGAAAATAAAGTATCTGAATAGTTTGGGGTTCTGGTCAGTCTCCGAAATGCTAAGTAATAGATTTCAAAGGGATCTACTAATCTGTGATTAATAATTAATCTATCTACTATTACTTTAAGAGCAAGGCCAAATTCCCCAAGTGTTTTTTTGGGAATTTGTGGTAAAAATTCTTCGCTAAATTTTAAACCCATAATCTAAATACTAATTGATTGTTAACTGTAAAAATTTTTTACGAGTTGCTGGGCGGCTTTAATTGATGTAATCATTATTTTCATTTTGATAATCAAAGAATACCAG
>DATDWK010000130.1:0-2203 GCA_035289685.1 Candidatus Dojkabacteria bacterium | reverse complement strand
CTGATTGATTTGACTGACAGTATGTCGGATCGGTATCAAGACAACCGCCAATAATTTCAGCTAAATTTAATAAGCTCCATCCTTTAGAAATTTTGTCACTTGGTCCAATGTAAACTTGAGAGGATCCTGTCTGAATTGCTTTATCAGTAGCATTGCGGCGATCCTGAAGCATTTTGTTAACTGAGATATCTTCCAAATCATTTTGTGCGTTTGTTTGGGCAGAAACTAAATTTAATTTGCCAGCTAACAGGATTAATAGGATTAAGGTTAAGAAGATTTTAACAAGCAGTTTCAACATGTAGTATATTTATTATTGTTTTTATAATCGAAGGTGTCAAGTTATGGGAAAGTTTTTCAATAAATACGCGGTTATATTTTTGCTGGTGTTAAGTTTTGCGGTCGGCGGTTATAAAAGCCGGGAGGAGACAATAATATTTAACGATGAATTAATTGTAGAGGATGCTGCTTACAGTATGGCAAAGGGGGGATCACTTATAATTCCTACAGTAAACGGCGGGGCATACCTTGCCAAACCGCCTCTTTTATATTGGCTATACGCACCGCTTTACCAGTATTTTCCTCCAACTGCTTTTTTAAGAAGAGTTTGGATGATTATTTTCGGGATCTTGTTGACTTATTTTGTCTTTTTACTTGCGAAAAAATGGTATGGAAGACAGATAGCAGTTTACAGCACTCTGTTTTTTGTCTGCAGTTTTCCTTTTGTCTATTTTACTAAAGCGGCAAATTGGGATTTGGTTAATGCTTTTTTTATTACTTTGACTATATATTTCTATAATCATAAGCGGTTGTTTGTGAGATATATATTAACTTTTGCCAGTTTGGGAATAGCAGTTTTAAACCGGTCTTATTTAGCGTTGATTCCTCTGGTTGTAATTACAGTAAATGAGACTATTGGCAAGAGGCGATACGTTAAGTGGAAATTATTAATTTTTTCCATATTATTATTTTTGCTGATAATACTGCCCTGGCATATTGTGGCATTCCGGATTAATCCTGAGGAATTTATAAGGCAATACATTCAACTGCCTTTCCAGTATCATTTTTTAGCGCGCGTTGCCGGAGATACAGTAAGCACGCCATTTTTTTACTTCAATATTTTTTTTCTGTTTCCGCCAATAATATTCATATTGGCATATTGGGGACATAGATTTATTGCTAAAAAGATAAACTTAAAGAGTTTGTTTTCTCCAACTCATATTCAGCTGACTGCCTGGATTACCGGTTATGCGGCTATTCTAATTTTTTCTGCAACAAGGCACGAGTGGTATCTGTTGCCTCTATTTCCGGCAGTGGCAATTGTCTGCGGGTATTGTCTGGTGAAGATATTTCGTTTAACACAGGGAAGCCGTGCGTATAATTTGTATTCCATGATGGCTTTTGTATTTTTACTGTCCCCTTTGTATGCGCTGGTGAGATTTCCTTTACCTGAGGCGGAGATAATTCAAGCAGTCAAATTTATCGAAGAGTCAAGCGACAAAAATTCAGCTTTTTATGTCTATAAATATGATATGGTGCCTTTGACCACGCTGTATCCCCCCTATATGAAGGGAATAATT
Organism: Candidatus Dojkabacteria bacterium; assembly: GCA_035289685.1. Classification (GTDB taxonomy): domain Bacteria; phylum Patescibacteriota; class Dojkabacteria; order B142; family OLB20; genus DATDWK01. The sequence goes on along the minus strand of DATDWK010000130.1, from coordinate 626 downwards.
GTTAATAATTCAGATTTTCTTGAAGATACAAATGGGAAAAAGCTGATTATTGTAAGAACTGCTGATCTGGCGGAGCTGCCTTCCGGGAATAATAAACAAATAGGCTTTAAGGGAGATCTTTACAGTGTTGTAACTTATAATTGAGATTACGGGCCGGGGATTCTGAAAATGGTAAGACTGCCGGGTTTGCCGATATAAAACTCAATTATTTTGAAAATCAGATAAGCTATTGCCATAAGAGCTATGCCGGTAACAGCGTATGTCATGGTTTGTTTGGCAGATACGGCTGCTTTGGGATCAGCGCCTGAGGTCAGATATTTAAAGCCACCTACAGTCAGCATGACTAAAAGAGCAAGCAGACCAAGACTGATTACAATCCTGAGAATTTGTGCATAAACAGCTTCCAGGCATTTGAGAGTGGGAACATCAACACCGCCGATAACCTTGATGCATTGTACTCCGGCCCAGCTTTTCATGAGGATTTAGTGAGAATTAGACGCCTGTCGGGAAAGCCAGGTTAAAGACATTCGGAATTCCCAGGAACCTGCCAACTACAATCATGATTGCCCAAGCGGCAAAGACAACAAACAGCCCTATGATGGCTGCCTGGATTCTTTTTTGGGCAG
>DATDWK010000129.1:0-7123 GCA_035289685.1 Candidatus Dojkabacteria bacterium | reverse complement strand
GGTAATTCTTTATTCCTTTTTCGTTGCTTTTCCCTTGTACCAATGACATTTTGCCTGATATAATTTATAATCAGCTTATATTTTGTATAGATTTTTTTAATGGCAGTTGAAGGTGATCCGAATTTAGATTTTGATGTAGGTGATGGATTTAAAAATGGAAGACTTACTTGTCTGTTAGATTATATTTTAAGAAGTAAAAGAATTCATCCTGAAGAAGCTGCAAAAAGCTTACAATTGGCAAATAAGACTATCACATTAATTAGGATTCATCACGGATCAGTTGAAGAAAATGTATAAAGATTTACTTATTAAATAATTTTATAGGGGCTGTAGCTTAGTTGGTAGAGCGTTGCTATGGCATAGCAGAGGTCAGGGGTTCGAATCCCCTCAGCTCCATAAAAAATGTTTTAAAAAATGGCTGGTCAAAATAGTTCAGCAGAATTTCATGAAGTTGATATGCGGGCAATTATTGAGTTTGTTACAGCGGTTGTCCCAGATGCGGTTGGGAGAATTTTAATTGAAGCGGTTGAAGATAATCTTGAAAATGGAGAATAGCCTAATTTAGCATTGAGTAACGGGCTAGATAGAGCCAGTGAACTGTTGGATTTTAGTCCTTTAGAACCCTAGGAAATTAGAAATAATTGTTCATTTAACCTGAAGATTTTTCGTGAAACACGCCAATCGTAACACTGTTACGATTCTGGTGCATATCTTTTTTATTTCCCTTTTAAGTATTATAATTTGCTATTATAATTAAATAGGCAAATTCTGTCAGGGTTGTTTTTTATAATTTATAATCTCATAGTAGTAAAAATGGAGAAGTATAACCATAAAAAAACCGAAGATAAATGGCGCAAAATCTGGGAAAAACAGCAAATAAACAAGCTGGACCTGGATAGTGCCAAAAACCCTTATTACAACTTGATGATGTTTCCTTACCCTTCGGCTGAAGGCCTGCACATTGGCAGCATGTACACATTTACTGGAATCGACACCTTTGGCCGCTACATGCGCATGAAGGGCTATGACGTGTTTGAACCCATCGGTCTGGATGCTTTCGGCATTCACAGCGAAAATTATGCCCTGAAAATCGGCGAGCACGTTAAAACCATGTCGCAAAGAACTGAAAAGCATTTTTACGAGCAATTTCACCTGCTTGGCAATATGTTTGACTGGAGCAGAAAGTTGGAAACCAATAAACCCGATTATTACAAATGGACCCAATGGCTGTTTACGCAGTTTTTTAAAGCGGGTTTAGCCTACCGCAAGAAATCTGCTGTGAAGTTCTGTCCCAGCTGCAAAACGGTAGTGTCCGACGAACAGGTCATAAACGGCAGATGCGAGCGCTGCGGCACAGAAGTAATTCTAAAGGAACTGGAACAGTGGTTCTTTAATATCACAAAATTTGCCGACAGATTAAACAGCAATCTCAAAGACCTCAATTGGAATAAGGATGTGAAGCTTGGCCAGAAAAACTGGATCGGCAAAAAGCAGGGTATTAATATCACCTATGAGGTCAAAAATACCAGTGAAAAAATAGTCTGCTTTACCACCAGGCCAGATACCAACTTCGGGGCAACTTTTATTGTACTGGCGCCTGAGCATGATTTTGTCGGCAAGCTGCTGCAAGGAAAATTACCAAAACCGGCAGGGGTAATAGCGGATACATTAGAAGGTGAAAGATCAAAAAAAACTCAGCAGGTTGACCTGGAAGCCATTAAAAAGTACGTAACTGAAGTAGAGGCCAAGTCTGAAATAGAAAGAATTTCCGAAGGCCATAAAAAAACAGGAGTTTTTACGGGATATTACGTGGTAAACAACATCAACGGCAAGTTATTGCCCATCTGGATTTCCGATTTTGTTTTGGGGAACTTCGGCACAGGTGCTGTTGTCGGTGTGCCGGCACACGATAAAAGGGATTTTGAATTTGCCAAAGAGTTTAGCATGGAAGTTATCAGGGTAGTCAGCTTAAACGGAGATACTTCACCGATTGACTCAATTGATAAAGTACAGGAGGATGAGGGGGTTATGATCAACTCGGAATTTTTAAACGGCCTGCCTATTAAACAGGCCATCGGCAAAATGATGGATCATCTAGAAAAGCAAGGTTTCGGAACCAGGGTGATCAACTATAATCTGCGCGACTGGTGTGTTTCCAGGCAAAGATACTGGGGCCCGCCCATTCCCATGATTTACTGTGACAACTGCGCCAAGAAAGGCGATTCCTGGTTTAATACTCTGGATAAAAAGCAGGCTGCCGGGAACTTTCTTAATATCAGAGAACACGAGGTATTGCTCAAAGAAATGCTGGGCTGGTATCCTGTAGCAGATGAGGATCTGCCTGTTTTGCTCCCGGACATTCCTGATCTGGAAGCCATCAAGCCCGACGGTTCGGGTAAAGGGCCCTTGGCAATGCAGCAGGAATTTGTGCAAACAATTTGTCCACATTGCGGAAAATCGGCAAAAAGAGAAACAGATGTCTCTGATCCGTTTGTTGATTCTGCCTGGTATTTTTTGCGTTATCCTTTTACTGAATTTGACAATGTTCCTTTCGGTGGAGATTTTTCCGGTAAGGACAGTATATTTACTCCAAAAATCAAGGTAAATGAACAGGAAAAAGTTGTCAAAAGAATGCACAAGTGGGGGCCGGTACATTCATACATCGGAGGCAAGGAGCATACAGTTTTGCACCTACTGTATGCCCGTTTTGTAATTATGGTTTTTAAAGATCTTGGCTACCTTGATTTTGAGGAACCTTTCACCAGATTTTATGCCCACGGACTGATTACCAAAGACGCTGCCAAGATGAGCAAATCCAAAGGTAACATTGTCAACCCAGACGAATATATTGCCAAATTCGGCACTGACAGCGTACGCATGTATTTGCGGTTTATCGGTCCTTTTGACCAAGGCGGCGACTGGCGTGATACCGGCATGGCAGGCATGTTCAGGTTTATTTCCAGGCTCTGGCGTATTTACCAGGAATTTCTGCAGGAACAGTCTGACAAGCATTTTGTAAATGGTCAAAAAGAAAATAAAAATCAGGATATGTCTACGATTGATACGACTATCAAAGGCGTAGGGGAGGACTTGCAGGAGTTGAAGTTCAACACCGCTGTTGCCAAAATCATGCAGCTGGTCAACTGGTACCAGGATAATAAATTTGAGATGGGGATAGAACAAAAACAAGATGCTTTAAAAAATCTGGCGCTGCTGCTGGCTCCGCTTATTCCCCATCTGGCAGAGGAGTTCTGGTCGATTGTCATTAACGGCAAGGCCGGCAGCGTTCATTTGCAGCCCTGGCCGGAATTTGACGTCCGCAGGACAAAAAATAAATTGGTGACTATTGCAGTCCAGGTTAACGGCAGGTTAAGAGGCAGCATTACCCTACCGCCCGGAGCAGTCCAGAAGGATGCAGAAGCCTTGAGCAAATCCGTGCCCAATGTAAAAAAATATCTGGCTAAAAGTAAAATAAAGAGAGTGATATATGTGCCTGACCGCATAATTAACTTTATAGTTTAATTTTGATGTTTAAGGAAAACAGGTCATTCTGGTTGTACTTTTTAGGAATTATCCTGCTTTTTTTGGTGATGTTTTTTGTATTGCGCGGTTACTTGGGTGATAGAAGCCTATTTTCTTTTATTGAAGGAAATAACCCTCAGGTGATTGTGCCTACAAAACTGTCTGCCACAGTTTCGCCGGATAATACTCCGGGATTTACCCTGGATATTAGCAAAAATTATTCTGCAAAAATAAAGACCAATAAAGGTGAATTCACCATCGATCTTTTTGAAAAAAATGCCCCCAATACTGTCAACAGTTTTGTATTTCTGGCTTCCCAGAATTATTTTAACAATACCAAATTCCATAGACTGATACCGGGCATCCTGCTTCAGGGCGGCAGTTCTACTTCCGGAAACAGCGATCCTGCTGACGACGGTACAGGGGGTCCCGGGTATGTTATTGCCGATGAAATAAACTGGGACAGCCTGGACTATAGTGAATTCTTGCGCGCACAGCTTACTAAAGAGGGTTATACCAGCGCCACCAAAATTGCCTCGGTTGCAATTGATAAATACCGTCTGGCTATGGCAAGTCCGGGTCCAAATTTGAACGGCAGCCAGTATTTCATTGTGCTTGGCGACAAGGGCAACACAGCTGTTGCCGACCTTGACGGCAGACATACGGTTTTTGCCGAGGTAGTAGAAGGCAAAGAGCTAATTGATACTCTTGCAGCTATTCCGGTAGACGATCCCAATTCACTTTCTCCCAGGCCAGTTGAGGACATCGTTGTCAATTCTGTGGAAATTATTTCCCAGTAAAATGCTCACCCGGTAATACTTCTGACTGGAAATTCCTAGTAATTGAAAAATTTTTAAATCTCCCAGTGTAGTCTTTTTTTATGGAATTTTTAACCAAACTGCAAAACTTAAATCCCAAGCAGAAGATTATTGCAATTATTGCGGGAATTATCGGGTTACTATGTTTGGTAGCGTTGATTTACATAAGCATACAATCATCAGTTTCGCAGACAATTGAATTTGATGTACTGGAACATTCTGATGACATTAATAGGGGAGAGGACGAAAAGGCTAAACCGGAAGGTAATAAAATTGAGACTTTTTATATAGAGGTACTGGGACAGGTAAACAATCCCGGGGTTTATCAGCTTGATAAAAAGATTATTATCCTGGAAGCACTGGAACTCGCCGGTGGTTTAACGGAAGATGCCGACCTGCTTTATATTCATAAAATTTTATCTTTATCGGAATTAGTGGTCGAGCATCAAAAAATATATATTCCCAGCATTTTTGAAAACAGCGTAAAAGTGACCGGGGATGAGGCAGGTACTGATAAGAACACCAGGACAAGCGGAGATCCGCTTAGCCTGGACGGGAAAATAAACATAAATACAGCCTCGCTGGAGAATTTGGTCAGCCTTCCGGGGATCGGTGAGGTTACAGCTGAAAAAATTATCAGCGGCCGGCCATACACTTCCCTGGAACAGTTAAAAGATATTCAGGGGATAGGGGAGAGTAAATATAACAGTATCGTATCATTAATAACATTATAAGTTTGGCGGTTATTTTATATGAAAGCACGTTTTGTTTACTTTTTTGATTCAATTCTAAGGTATCCCCTTGTAGCACTGGCATTTTTGACCACTATATATCTTGTAGTATTGGAATCGCTTAATATAATATCGGCTATAGTGTTTATTATCATTTGTGGACTACTTTTACTCATAAAAAAGTATAAGGTGCATGTTTTTCTGCTAATTTTAGTTATTATCTTTGTTTCTGTCAGTTTCCAAATAAAGGTTTTAGAAAATAATCCTGTATTAAACGGCTTACCGGAATTTTCCAAGCATCAGCAAAGGGTTATTGTAACTGGAATTGTGCAAAATTATCCCTATAATAAAAAGAATTTCCTGATTGTTTTGTTACAGCCTGTCAGCATTAACAGCAGGAATTCCGAGGCTTTTCCCGGGCTAATCCAGGTGCAGCTGCCAAGGTTTGCACAGGTGCAAAAGGGCGATCTGCTGAAAATTACAGGTACCTGGCAAATCCCGGAAAGTATTAACGGATTTAATTATAAGGCTTATTTACAGGTATTTGATATTTATGCCCTGGTAATTAACGTCAGCCAGTTTCAGGTTCTGGAAAACAGACAAGGGATTTTACTGCAGAAAATAAATCTCTTCCGTTTCCGAATGGTAAAAGAAACAAGAAAATTGCTTCCCGAACCGCACGCTTCTTTGTTATTGGGTATGCTGATTGGGACCAAAGAAGATTTTCCAGGGAGTTTTAACCGCAATTTGCAGATAAGTGGCACTACCCATATTATTGCGGTTTCCGGTTTTAATGTTACGATTATTGCCCAGTTTTTATTAGGATTTGCAGGCATGCTGCCGCGCAAGTTGATATTCCTTTTAGTGTCAGTCGTTTTGGGTATTTTTTTATTAATTGTAGGAGTTGATAACATTCCTGCTTTACGAGCAACTGTCATGGCCTGGGCAACAATTTTCGGCCAGCTGACCGGCAGAAAAGGTGTGGTGTTGAACTTGCTGGCATTAGCATATCTGCTTATGTTGTTAAGCAATCCTCAGATTTATAAATCCTTAAGCCTGCAACTTTCATTTGCAGCTACTCTGGGCTTAATTTTTATCAGCGATCGTCTGTTAATTTTTATAAAAAGATTTTTACCCGAACTGCTAGCTGCTGATTTATCTGTAACTCTATCAGCAATCCTGGCAACTTTTCCTGTGACTTTCAGCAAATTCGGCGGTATCTATATTTGGGCTCCGATTGCGAATTTGCTTGTTGCTCCTTCAATTCCGGTGATAATGCTTGCAGGATTTTTGCTGGTTTTAACCGAGCTTATTAATACGGGTTTGGCAAAAATAATTGCACTGTTTTGTTACGGTTTACTTAACCTCATGGTATCAATAATAAACGGTATCAGCAGTTTACCGCTGGCCGATATCAAGATTACCAATAATCTTGGCTTAATCAGCTTCATTTTTAGCTTAATTCTTCTGTTAATCATAGCAGAGGGGAACTTCAGGGATTCGTCCAGATTAAAAAATTTAAAAAATCGAGTTGGAAATTTATTATAGGTCAACCATGTTAAAGTATATAGTTATTTTAGCGAGTATTACAGTTTGGTTGATTTCCAGTTGGACAGGACATTTTGCCGATACTTCCTTAAAAATTTTTTTTCTGAATATCGGCCAGGGAGATGCAATTCTTGTAAAATCACCGGACAATAAATATCTTCTCATAGATAGCGGTCCGGACCAGACGGTATTATCAGAGTTATCAGATGTAATGCCATTTTGGGTGCGCACGATTGACCTTGTGATTGCCACACATCCCGATGCCGATCATATCGGAGGATTTTTGGACATTTCCCAAAGATATACTATAGCACTAATTCTTTATAATAAGCTGGATAAGTCCTCCAAGGTAGCGAATAACCTGGAAGAGCTTTGGCAGGAACAGGGCATTCATGTAAAAGGTATTAAAGCCGATGAAGATTTTACTTTCGGCTGCTGTATTTTACTGGATTTTCTTTGGCCATTGGCAAAAACAGACTTAACAAAACTTTCCAGCAACGATAC
>DATDWK010000128.1:0-2922 GCA_035289685.1 Candidatus Dojkabacteria bacterium | reverse complement strand
GCGATATAAATTTGTTATCGAGCGATATAATTTGGGTTTTGGCAGAATGGCTAACGCTGACTGTAACTCTTTTATTGATACAGGAAAGAAGAGCCGGTTTGCCGTAAACAACTGCGTGCTCACCCATGAGGAAGATCTTGCCGGGTGCGGATACTGTCACTATCATTAATTTTCAATTTTCAAATTCCAATTTTCAATAAATTTTCAATTTATTAATTATCAAATTAGAAGAATATATATTTCAACTAAGAGGCTTTAATTTAATTCCGTAAGGAATAATGCCTTCCGAACCCGGGTCTCTAGTACGGCGTAATACCGTAATTATTTTTTGCCCGATTTTGAGGTTGCCAGCCTGCCAGTCAACCAGTTGAGCGATGACTTTTTCTTTTTTATCCAACTGGGCTATTGCCACAACGTAAGGTGCCTGGCCTTCAAAGCCGGCGGGAGGAACGAAAATTTGGGTAAAAGTAATAATTTTGCCCTTTCTGCCAAGGAGATTTCTTATTTTTAACTGATTCCGCCAAATTTTCACGGGTGATAACATATTAATTTCTTTTGAGAATGTGAATAACGGCTGTTGCGCCGGAACCGCCGACATTATGAGTTAAACCGATTTTGGCTCCTTTAACCTGTTTTTTACCGGCTGTCCCACTAAGCTGGTTAAATATTTCAACTACCTGTTTGACGCCGGTTGCGCCAACCGGATGGCCGGCTGCTTTTAGTCCTCCTGATGTATTTACAACCGGCCGGCCAACGCCAATCCATGTTTTTTTATTATAAATAGCTTTGGCTGCCTGACCTTTTTTAAAAAATCCCAAATCTTCCATGGCGATAATTTCGGCAATAGTAAAACAATCATGAACTTCGGCAACATCAATCTCAGCCGGCGTAAGTTTTGCCTGCCTGTAGGCTGCTTGAGAGGCAAGACGGGCTGCTAAAAGAGAAGTCAGGTCATCTCTTTGAGCAAGACCTAAAGAGTCAGTTGCAACGGAGGAGGCAATTATTTCGACTTTGCTTTTTGTTTTGGAGGATAAAATAACTGCGGAAGCGCCATCTGAAATTGGAGAACAGTCAAGAATCCTTAAGGGGGAAGCGACGAGCGGGCTTTGCAATACTGCCTCAATAGAAATCGGCTTTGTAAACTGGGCATGGCTGTTTAAGGATGCGTGATAATGATTTTTTGCGGAGACAGCCGCCAATTCTACTTCCTTAGTTCCATATTTTTGCATATGGACTCTGGCGATAAGTGCATACAGTGCCGGGAAAGTTAAACCTGCTTCCCTTTCCGCGTCAGAGCCTGCTCCCATTAAAACCTTTTGTACATGTTCCGGTTTATAATCGGTCATTTTTTCAACGCCAACAACCAGGACGTTTTGATACATACCTGAAAGAATTGAGAGTACTGCCAAATGCACCGCTAATCCGCCTGAAGCACAAGCAGCTTCAACTTTAACAGCCGGAACATTTAAACCTAATTCTTCAGCAAAAAAAGCGCCTAAATGATCCTGGTTGCCTAAAGATGAGGAAAGCATATTACCGACAAATACCGCATCTATCCCGTTCTTCGGCAGTCGGGATTTTGATAATGCTTCTTCTACGGCTTCTGTTACAAGCTGGCGCGGCGATACATTCCATAATTCACCAAATTTAGTAGTTGCGCCTGATAAAACTGAAACGTTCATAGCTTATTAAATTTCCACACCCTACGGGAGTGCTGCGCACACCCGTCGGGTGTGATTATTCATATCTTTTGACTAAACTTGAGATAGTCGATATAGCTTATATATTTTTTATTTTCCACTTGAGTTGTGAAACCCGGGATGTTTTGCGTTTGAGACGAAGTCGGATGATTTACTTTAATTACTAGGGCGTCTGAACCGGCACCGGATCCGTATGAGGCAAGAAAAATCAGATCATCTTTTTGGGCAATATCCAAAACTGCGCTTAGCCCCAGTAAAGATGAAGCTGAGTAGGGATTGCCTATTTTGTCAACTATTAAAGACGGAGCTAACTGAGATTCCCTGAAACCCAGTTTTTGAGCAACAAGGCGGGGAAACTTGCCATTGGGCATATGGAAAACGCAATATTTGAAGTCAGTGGGTTGAAGGCTATTTGCTTTTAGCAAATTTTGTGAGGCCAACTCTACATGATAAAAATAGGCAGGCAGGCCGGTAAACCGGCCTCCGTGACTGGGAAAACGAATACCGTCACGACGCCAAAAATCAGGAGTATCTGAGGATACAGAAGTAAAAGCTTCAATTTGGGCCAAATTCTCAGAGGTTTTGGCGGATAGAATAAAGGCAGCGGCAGCTGAAGCAGCTGAATATTCGAGAACATCGTGGGGTTTAGCCTGGGCGCAGTCTGTACCCACAATTAATCCCGATTTGATCATTTTGGAGGAAATTAAACCGGCTACAGCGATCATGGCAGAAGAGCCTGCTTTACAGGCAAATTCCAAATCTGCTGCCAAATAATTGCGGCCGACTCCCAGAAACTCGCCGAGAATTGTTGAAGTTGGATTAACAGCGTAAGGATGACTTTCAGAGCCGACCAGAATTGCTTCAATCGTTTCCGGATTAATCCTGCCTTGCGATAAAGCGTTGAGACTTGCTTCAAATCCAAGCGTGACCGAATCTTCATCAAAACCGGCAACTGATTTCTCTGCGATTCCAAGAGAAGATTTAATATCTGTTTGTTGTTTACCCCATACCCCGGCGATATCGTCAACTTTCAGACGATAAAAGGGAATATAAACTCCGTAACTTAAAATACCAACACCAGTCATATATTTTTGACACCTTTGGCAAGACGCTCATGGGCCTGAGCCAGTTGACCTTGAGAAAGGGCTGCGAGTAATGATATTTCACCGGCTAATACTGCCGCTCCAACAATTTCCGCCAAGGCTCTTGCTTTTTCGCCTTT
>DATDWK010000127.1:0-5858 GCA_035289685.1 Candidatus Dojkabacteria bacterium | reverse complement strand
AGTCACAGTAACTATTAATAATGCAGACAGCCAGATTACCCCGCAGAATCAGCAATTTAATACCTTAACCGTGAATGACAGCCGGGGTAATACAACATCAGTCGATCTTAATCAGGAATGCAGTGTGACAGCAGCCAAGGTATCCCATGATAATAAGCTGGTGGCGTTTATTTGCGAGCAGGTCCTTGCAGAAAGTCAGGAGGACGGGCTTTTTATCAGCAACCTTTTCCTTTATAATATTACAACAGGCGAGACTGAAAAACTTACTGCCGAAAGCTGGAATAGTCAGACTATTAACTGCCAGCAAAAACCGGATTCAGCCAATATTTATTACCTTAAACCTGCCTTGGAGTGGTACAGGAATGATTCAAAATTATTATTCGCCAGGAGTGAACTAAATGTTTGTGAGAACAGCAATAAAAATATTTCAGTAAGTGAGCTTACTTTAGCAGATAAAAGTATTTCAATAACATACCGGACAAAAATTACCATTAATGACAATCTTTTGGATTTGAATTACAGCAGTAGTTATCAGTCAGCATATTTATTTATCGAGGCCGGGGGTAAAATTGAGGTTAGTAAAATTCCCCTGTGATTTGTGCTTCTGTAACTTTTTAGCGATTTAAGAGTGCTCCGACTACACAGCCACCTACTGCTCCTAATAATACCGAACCCAAAGCCATAATTCTAATTAAAGGATAATTGATTTCACCTGCCTTTTTATTTTTAAGATAGCTGTTTATAAAATATCCAGTAAGTAAAAAGAGTCCGACAGCACCAACAAAGCCGAAAGCAAAAGGTAAAGACGGATCAAAATTTTGCAGCGGATCTACAGAAGGATCCTGGGTCTGTTCTAAGGTTTGAATTGCTTCTAGGGGATCCATATTGAAAATTTGAAATTATATAGGGAGGTTAGACTTCTAAAGTTGTGTGGACAGTTATTGGCAACTCTCCAGAGGCAATGCGGTATTTTTTTAGTGCAAGTTGTGTACCAAATAAAAAAATGCTATTTAATCTAGATTTTTCTTGTATCTCTCGGTTTTCAGGTATTCCAAATGGACTGCGCAACATTTTATTTATATTTTAAAAGTAAACTGCCGCTCTCTAATAAAAATCCTGCTACTAACCCTATAATTCCTGTTATCAGAGGAAGTGCAGCAATTTCCTTTGATTGTCTGCCTTCTTCTTGTGCTTCCTCACGCTCGACTCTATTATACAGCAAACCAAAAATAAAACCTGCTATCCCTCCGGCAAAAACAAAACAGCCCCCTGTATACAAAGAGTCTGCTTGATTTTGCTCTGACGGTAAGGCTAATAAACCGAAATAAATATTTTTCTGCAATAATTCACCGGTCCGCTTAAAGAGTGATCCCGTAAAGGCTACTGCAGATGCAAACAAGTTTTTTTCCTGTTCTGGTAAAGGCATACTAAAGAGATAATTCAGTCGTAACTACATGGCAGAAAGATTATATAGAAATTAGCTGATAATGTTCAAATACTTTTGTTTTATAGAGAATTTGGCTAGAATGCTTTTATGTCAACCTCACGTAGAATTTTTATCAAAAATGAGAATATTTACCGCGATAAATTTGTAATTCAGGATCGGGAGACTGCCAAATATCTACGCAAAGTTTTGCGATTGAACGTCGGTGACAGGGTCAGTTTGTTTGATGGAGAAGGACATGAATATGATGCTGAGATTGGATTATTAAGGAAAGATGTTGTTAAAGGAAGAATTCTGGATGCGGAAAATAGCGGGCTTAGACTAAAAGCCTGGAAGAGAAATGACCAGCCGCAATTTCAGATTAGACTGTCTTTGATTTTAGCTCAAGCCTTTCCCAGGGCAGGCAAGCTCGATGAAATAGTGCGGATGAATACGGAAATCGGAGTTTCCGGATTTCTGTTTATTGAAAGCGAATATTCCGTTGTCAAAGTGCAGAGTTTCCCGGAAAGCAAACTGGATAGGCTATCAAGAGTGGCAAGAGAAGCAACCCGCCAGAGCGAGAGACTAACAATTCCCAAGTTGAAAATTGTTGGTGATTTTATCGCTGCGCTGAAATATCCAGCGGATTATAAAATTCTTCTTCATTCCAGGCAAGTAGTGGGATCACAAGATTTGGGCGGGCTAAGATCCCGGATACCTCATAAAGCTTGGATAATTCTCTTGGTTGGTCCGGAAGGAGGATTTTCTTCCAGAGAGGTAGCTGAAGCTAAAAAGGCAGGATTTAAAATTGCTTATTTGAATCTGCCGGTAATGCGTACCGAAACAGCAGGAGTTGTTGCCGGAGGTATAATACTTTCCTAAACTTTTTATTTAATTTCCTTTTTACGCTAAAATTTTTATTATGGACTTTATCCGTGCCTTTTTTAAAGAAAATATCCAGGAGCGTAAATACTGGTATAAAACTTTAATATTCGGAGCCATTGTGTTTGTAGCAACTGCGGTTTACCTGCAAGTACGCGAGCGTTCCATAAATATTTACAGCTTCAACAGATTATTTGCTTTAAATGCCGTTGTTTTAATCGGCACATCTTACATGATGAGCGGCCTGGGGTATTTTTTTAATATCATCGACAATAAAATTATCTTCCGTAAATATTTGGGAACACTTGGCTGGGCTTTTGCCTTAGTGCATGTGACTATGTCGCTGGCTTTTTATTTTGTGATTCCCGAGGCTCCGAAACCCGATTTTGAATTTGCATATAAATGGGATATAAGCGGGGTTTTAATTTCTAATATTCTGGCTTTTTTTTCCGGAGTCTTTGCCATTTTGACTTTTACTGTCATGGCTGCCATTTCCAGCAAATTTGCCGCGCATGCAATTGGAGGAGGACTCTGGCGCATGATGTTGAGGATGGGGTACCCGGCGTTTGTCTTGTTGACGGTTCATTTCGGCTTAAAAAATATTTCCAGCTGGCAGGCCTGGTTTACTGCGGTAGTAGAGGGCAGATTTGCGAATTCCAGCCTGATTTTGCCTCCCTTAAGCCTCTTGGCAGTAATTTTTATTGTTTTTGTCGTGGTGTTAAGAATTGCACTACAGTGGTCTCTGATTAAAAAACGCAACAGGCTTAGCGCATCAATGCAAGCTCTCGCGCAATCTGGAGCTCCTCGTCAGTCGGAACCACCCAGACCGGCAGCGAATGCCTAGTGCTGATTAATATATTTTCTGCAACATTGACGCGTCCTTTATTCAGACTGTCGTCAATAAAAATTTTTAAATAATGCAGGGGTTCGCAAATCCTTTTTCTGATGACGTCGGAACCGGCACCCACACCTGCAGTAAAAACCAGCACGTCAACCCCGCTAAGGGCAGAGGCATAAGCACCGATATATTTTTGAACCCGGTAAACATACATTTCAATTGCCAGATGGGCGCGTTCATTTCCATCGGCTTCCAGATGCAGCAGTTTGCGCATGTCGGATGTAACACCGGAAACGCCAAGAAGGCCGCTTTTCTGATTGGCAATTTCATTCCACTGGTCAAGTGTGAGATTGTGTTTTTTTGCCAGGTATTGCAAAGCGCCGTCATCGAGGTCACCCGGGCGGGTAGCCATGACTAAACCCTCCATAGGTGTAAAACCCATTGACGTATCAATGCTGGTGCCGTGTTTTATGGCAGTGATGCTGGCGCCGCCTCCAAGATGGCAGCTGATAATTTTTTCCGTGCTGGGTTCCAGTTTGTGGATTTCCGTGGCAATATATTTATGGGAAATGCCGTGAAATCCGTATCTTCTTACTTTATCCTTCTCGTAATATTCGTAGGGTAGGGCATAAATATATGCTTTGGGCGGCATACTCGAGTGGAAGGCAGTATCAAAAATTCCATAAAATGGAGTATTCGGCAATAGCAGTCGAAAATCTTTAACTTTTTCCAGGGCAGGAGGATTGTGCAAAGGCGCAAGTTCATTTAGTTCCTGTAAATCCTTGATTACTTCTGGAGTAAGCAAAGTCGATTTAATATATTTTTCACCCCCGTGAACAATACGGAAGCCCACTTTATTTATTTGGATGCCTTTTAACTCCTTTAAAATCAATTCGGCTGCCAGGTTGTATTCCTTTTCAGAAATCTCCCATTCATAGTCTTCATCAAGAGCTTTATGGAGTTTAAAAGTGCAGGCATAATGTTTCTTGTCAATTATTCCTGAAATGGAAGGAGTTAACTGGTCTGCCTCGTTTTCAAAAAGTTTGAATTTGATTGTGGTGCTGCCGGCATTGATTACTAAAATGTTCATATTTTTACTTTAAGTTTATTTATGAGCTAGAATTTCAATTTAAAATTGCGCACCTCTTCCAGATCCTCACCGGTTTCTTTAATGTAAATCTGATGCTTTTCCAGTAAGGTTTTAAAGTAGCTGCTTAACTGCTGCAGCTGTTTTTTCAGTTGATGATTGAATCTTCCTGCATACTCAAGAGCCGAAAGCGCCAGCTGGTATCTGCTGGAATTATTTACCACCAGTATGTCAAGCGGAGTGGTAGTGGTGCCTTTTTCCTGGTAGCCGTGGATGTCAAACCTGCTGGCTGCGGGATGGTTGAATATTAAATGTTTGATGTCATCGGGATAACCATGGTAAGCATAGACAATGTTTCTGTCTGCGGTGAAAATGTTATTAAAGTCCTGGTAATTGATATGGCTTTGATTACTATTATCACCAATGCCGAAGCAGGTAAGCTCGCTGACGCTGACAAAGCGGGTGCGCATTTGCGGAGCCTGTTCTTTTAAAAGTTGCATAGCAGCCAGTGTTTCAAAAGTTGCGTAGTCTCCTGTAGCTGCAAAAACTACATCCGGACTGTTTGAATCATTATCCAGGTTGCCTGCCCAGGACCATGTTTGTAAGCCAGTGCGCATCTGGTTTCTGGCTTCATCCAGAGAAAGGTATTGGGGCAGGGGGGTTTTCCCGGCTACAATTACGTTGACACCATTAGTGGAATTAAAAGACTCTTCCATTGTGGCCAGCAGCATATTGGCGTCCACCGGGAAATGGATGCGTACAACATTTGAATAATCGTTGAGCGCGCTGCTGATAAATCCCGGGTTCTGATGGGAATAGCCGTTATGGTCCTGCCTCCAGGCAGTACTGGTCAGTACAAAGTTTAAAGAGGGGACAGACCTGCGCCAGGAAATCTTTTTTGACTGCTTTAAAAATTTTGTATACTGGTCGACCATGCTGGCAACGATCATTATAAAGGCCTCGTAGGAAATAAAGACGCTCTGCCTGCCGGTTAAAACGTAGCCGTGCATCCAGCCTTCCAGGGTATGCTCGCTCAAGATTTCCATGACTCTTCCCCCAGGGCCGATATTTTCTGAACCTTCCGGAACAGGCCAAGTGTATGCGCGTTTGGTAACATCAAAGAGCATATGCAATCGGTTAGACTCGGTTTCGTCAGGCGACATTAGCCTGAAAGTTGCTGGATTTTTGGTAATGACTTCTTTAAGGTAGTCCCCAAGCCTGGCCATATTGCTGGGATTGATCTCGCCTTTGCTTTTAAGTTTCAGAGCATGGTCGGCAAGGTCGGGCAGAGTTAATTTTACGGTTCTTTCTCCGTTCGCCGATTTGTTCCTGCCCATGCACAATTCCGGTTCGGGAACCAGGTCCAGGATATCCTGAACAGGTTTGCCTTCGGGCGTCAGCAGTTCCTGAACGCGGTAGCTTTCCAGCCAGTCTTTG
Source organism: Candidatus Dojkabacteria bacterium (assembly GCA_035289685.1). Lineage (GTDB taxonomy): Bacteria > Patescibacteriota > Dojkabacteria > B142 > OLB20 > DATDWK01. Next base: position 191 of record DATDWK010000127.1, on the reverse strand, counting down.
AGCAATTGGAATTCCTCCGGGTCTTCGTGCACCTTTTCTAAAGGTATGCCGTGCGAGCGGAAAGAATCTTCCACCATCTGGCCTTTTAACATTTTGGGTCCGGTCCAGCCTTTTTTGGATTTGAAAATAATTACCGGAAATCGCGGTTTTACTGAGAATTCCTCGCCTTGGGCGTGTTTTTCCCGGGCTTC
>DATDWK010000126.1:0-3093 GCA_035289685.1 Candidatus Dojkabacteria bacterium | reverse complement strand
GACTGATTTACCTGCTGATTAGAAATAGTGTTGTTCTGCATTTTTAATCTTTCTTAATTTATTTTGTTTCCCTTTCCGTGACAACATTTTCCTCGATTTCGTCAACACTGCGATAAATTACACCCATCCCGTTCATGATTTCTTTGACATTAATGCTAGTATAATTGGCAGTAGTCTTAAGTTCCTTGATATCCCGCACCAGGTCGCGCAGCATATCATCGTTATACCTGCCCTCCTCAAGCATGCGCTTTAATTCATCGATTCTTCTGCGGTTTTCATCACTCTCGCTGACTAAGCGGTCTATTTTTCTCCTAAGTTCAGAAATAGCACCCAAAATATTCTCCAGTTTGGCTTCCATAATCAACCATTAATTACTTTGATTATATCATTTCTGCAGATAATCTCCAGCTGTTACTATGCTTATAAAAGAAGCTAAACTAAAATTAAAAATGGTTCGGTGACGACCGCCAGTCTTTAGACTGTAGGGAGGAACCGAACTATTTTTTATTTCCTTTCAGCCATTTAACACCCAGGTAGACAAATGGAGTCTCAATTACAGACATAAAGCATTTAAGCAGCCAGTAAGGCAGAATAATGCTGAATAAAAACGGGATGTTTTCTGCAGGGCTTTTTTCCAGGGCATAAAAAGCCAGAAAAATAAAAAGTATGGTATCAACAAACTGCGAAAGGATATTGGAAAGATTATTGCGCAGCCAGAGTCTTTTGGCGCCGAATCTTTTTCTGATGCGGTAAAACAAAAATACGTCAAAAAAATCAGAAATGGCAAAAGCCGTTAAACTAGCGGCTGCAATGCGTGCTGACTTTCCAAAGATTGTATCGTATGCGGATTCAAACTCCAGAAATCTATTGGATGCAGGCAAAATAGTCGCCAGGACAGAGTACAGCATTATCAAGGCGATTATGATTAAACTTGCCCTGATGATGCCCCGCATGCGCTCCTTTCCGTATACTTCGGTAATCACATCATTGATGGAAAATATCACCGGTACTACCAGAATTGCTACACTGGCATTGAGCTGGTAATCAAAAATCTTCACCAGGGGAAAAGTTTTGGCTCCCAAAAATTCTGCAGTAGCTATGCAGAAAATATACAAGGCAATTAAAAAATCCAGACGGTTGTGCTTAAACATTTTCTTTAGAAGTTGAGAAATTTCAGATGGGTATGATTGTAACGCAATGCAATGCAGCTGTAAATAGCAAAATCTGCTGGTTTAATCATTTTTGCGCAGCAAAACCCTTAAGAATAGCCTGCTCGATCTGGGGGATGGTTTTACCTGTAGGGAAAGCAAAACCGCAGGAAAATTTATGTCCGCCTGCCCTTTCAGGATTAATTTTTTTGGCAATCTTTAACAGATCGTATTCTTTGGGATTATCCTTTAAATTATTTAGATACATGGTGGCGCGTGTGAAATCTGCATACTTTCTAAATAGTACTAAAATATCAATATCGGGAAATTGTGTTGTGATAAAATAGCTGTGGATCTTCTCACCTTCATATTTCTGCAGGTCGACAAAAGCTACCTTGTCAACAACTTTACTGTTTTGTTTAAGATACTTGTAAAAATCTCTTTTGATGCGGTCTTCCAATGCCAAATATTCCTTAACAAAATCGTTTTCCATAACTTCGGCTAAAGATTTCTCCGCCAGAAGTTTTATCAGCATCCTGTCAAAAGATAGATCCACCCTGTTTGAGCAAAAAGCCAGCTTTAAGACATCCGAAGGATTAAGCAAATCTTTTAACCTTATCAACCCGGAGTCAAATTTATCAAGATCATCCAATATTACTGCAAATTTTTTTAAATCTGCCACATCTTTATAATATTCGTAAACAACCCTGCCCGCACTTAGTAAGTTGCGCCAACGACCGGGAAAATCTTTTACTTTGGGTTTATTGCTTTCGTGATGGTCAAAATATAAACCGCAGCCGGGGATATAACCCAGATCAACAACGGCTGTTTCTTTATCCACCAGACTTTCATAGTCACCGCGCTCAACTCCTATGTAGTTTCCTAAATAGATCTGTGCCCTGGGATATACAGTACGCAGAATTGCAGCAGAGACTATCCCGTCAAAATCACTGTCCACCAAAATTTTAGTGATTTTATATTTACCGGGTGACCCCGGGTCGTAACCCAAACTAATATTTTTCACAACTTAAATTTATAGAAAAATATTGGGGAGTAAAGAACTTTTATAACACAGCAGCAGAGATTTTACAAACTGATTTTTTTAAAGAAAATCTTGTGGGAATTTGAAAAATTCGCCCGCAGCTGGCACAATATATTAATCTAATATTTCTTGGAGTATTTATTATGACTGCCCAAAATGAGCTTACTGCAAGCGAGCTCATGGAAAAACTTGCAAAATATCTGCGGATGGTAAACTACCTGGGAGCTGCCCAGCTGTATTTGCGTGAAAATTTCCTGCTGGAAAAACCTTTACAGCAGGAACATCTGAAGAAAAGGATTCTGGGCCACTGGGGCACTGTTCCGGGATTGAATTTTATTTATGCAACCCTGAATTTGCTCATTAAACGCCATAACCAGGAAGTTATGCTGGTCGTCGGCCCGGGCCATGGCTACCCTGCCCTGCTGGCTAACCTTTATGTGGAAGGTACTCTGGGGAAATACTACCCTGATTACCAGTACAGCAGAGAGGCTTTCGGCGGAGTTATTAAAAATTTCAGCTGGCCCGGAGGCTTTCCCAGCCATGCCAATCCGGAAACACCCGGTGTGATTCTCGAAGGCGGCGAATTAGGCTATTCGCTGGCCACGGCTTTTGGCGCCGCCTTCGACAATCCGGACATGCTGGTTGCCTGTGTTGTCGGCGACGGCGAAGCAGAAACAGCGGCCACTGCAGCTGCCTGGCACAGCACCAAGTTTTTGGATCCGGTAACTGACGGCGCGGTTTTACCGATTGTCCACATTAATAAATATAAAATTTCCGGACCGACTATTTACGGCACTATGTCCAATGATGAACTTTACCAGTTATTTTCAGGAATGGGTTACGAGCCTATGTTTGTTGAAGGAGATTATTTATATGAGCCTATGATCCAAACTCTGGAAAATG
>DATDWK010000125.1:0-6524 GCA_035289685.1 Candidatus Dojkabacteria bacterium | reverse complement strand
TATAACCCACCATTTCATTGTGGTTAACCTCGGGGAAGAAGTTCCACCAGGCCTGGATTTTGCTATTCTCATTAAATTTGACCTTGGCAATGCGTGCCAACGAAGAGTTTTCATCAGTCGCATAAATAACCGGCACCTTATTTAATAATTCCTCTGCCATGGCTTTGGCTTCATCTTCGTTAAAAGAATTTTCAATCTTATTGGCTGCAGTCAACACGGTACTTGTCAAATCAGGAATCAAACCGACATTCGAAAGCAGTCTTACCAGACCCGCAATAAAATACCCCGTTGAAAGCCTGGGCTGCACTCCCGTGGGAATCTTATACAAAGGCAGATGCAGTTCCAACGCTTTATTCAGCAATTTGCCGCCTGTAGTAAAAACCACCACCTTGCTGTGCCTGACAAAGGCTTCTTCAAGACAGGAAAGGGTTTCTTCGGTGTTGCCCGAGTAAGAGCAGATAATCACCAGGGTGTTTTGATTTATTCCTTTGGGAAGATAGTACGAACGGCTGACTTCCAGATTGAACTTATTGCCGTATTGGGATTCGGCCAGGTCGTTGAAAAGCTCCACAAACAGCGAGCTGCCGCCCATTCCGGATAATACTGCGTTGGTAAAGATCCCAGTTACTTTTAAATTTTTGGCAAGCTCAAAGCCTTCAGCGAACTGTTTGGGGAAATGCCTGAGGTCTTTGTAGAATTCCTCGTTAATCATAACTTTTCTGCAACTGGTAACTTATTAGAAACTTTTTCTCTCTAATAATGAGCATACCTAATTTGTAAGATAAGATCAAACTAGGTGTTCCTCTCACACAGATCAAAGATAAAAGTTCCATCTGTTATTTGGCCGGTATGTTCTATATGTGAATTGCCAAAAGTCCCTCTTAAGGTGGAACTAACCTCCAGCAGAATTTGACTCTCTTCAGAAATAAAGGGCGGGTATTGCAAAGTAAATGTAGACTTTTGTAAGATACCTTCTTGTCCAAGTCCAAAATCTGCCCGGTGTTGTTCGCGCAAAATAAATTCTCTGCTCACAACATTGTTGGCTCCTGGCAAACAATGGTCTGCTATTTCTAACGTTGTAAAATACCTTTGGGGAACATTACCCACCGGAAACAAAACTCCGGAACTTGTAACAACTTTCCATTTTCTCAAGTCGTGATCTAAAGGTGCCTCTCCGGCATCAACGATCTGCCCGGCATGATACTCTAGGTATTCAATATCAAGGATCTTTTGATGGGATAAATCCGCACCCATGACTAATAGACGGTATAGTCCAGGATGTAGACCAATAAGCTGACTTAATCCTCCAAATCTTTTTAATAACTCCTCCAGGGCGGCAATCCCTGCAACCGCTCCCCTGTATTTTAAAGGTAGACGAAGCATTTCATCTGGATTTATATACACTAACTGTTCGCCTGTACAGATCATAGAAATCTCTTAACGGGTTAATATGCCAGTTTTCGCCGATTATACCTATAGTTCGCATCTTGTGTCTATATGACTCCACGTTTTCGTAAACTGAAATTAATTGTTCTCAAGCGGATCCCTAGCCCAAACCAGAGCAAAAACCTTGGATGCACCGGCTGCTTTTAAAGCTTTAGCGCATTCCTCAAGAGTTGCACCCGTGGTCATAACGTCGTCTATTAAAAGTATAGTTTTACCTTGAACATTCCAGCCAGGCCTTACAACAAAGATGTCTTTTACACTGGCTTTTCTCTGTTCTCTGCCAAGCCCCACTTGCGGATGCCTAAACTTCACCCTTTGCAGTATTTTCAGGTAGTCAGGGGTGATCTCGTGCGCCAGCAGTTCTGCCTGGTTAAAGCCGCGCCACCAATAGCGCCTTCTGTGCAAAGGCACCGGAACTATATAATCTATTTGAATTCCCGGAATTAATACAGTTTCGGTAAATTTTCGCCTCATCATTTTACTCATATCTGCGGCAATACTAAAATAGAACCTGTACTTTAACTGGTGCAGGATTTCACCTGCTGCTGCGTTATAAAAAAGCACTGAAAATACCCCTCTTAAACAGGTTATCTTCCGGCAGTCCGGATGCACCAGAATACCGGGATTACCCGTTTCTCTAAGGCATACATGACAATACTGCGTGGATTGAACCTGCAGTTTTAGCTTTTGACACCTGGTGCAGAGATATACACCTTTTGTATCACATAGCAGGCAAAATTTCGGGAAAAAGAGATCCAGAGCATGGGTCAAGATATAGGCAATCAAATTCATATTAATATATAGCTTTAAGCTGAATGTATAAATATCACCCCACAATATGCACTCTATTGAAAGTAATAGTTATCCACAAACAATCCGCAAAAAGTATAATGAATAGACAAGTCTCACCGGCATTTACTGTTCTTTGGTATATCCTTTAAACTAGGCTATAATTTACACAATTATCGGATGAATTCTTTAATTTTTCATGAATTACCGCACAATTTCGTTAATCGTGCCTGTCTGGAATGAAGCGGCTACACTGGGTGCTATTTTAAAAAAACTTGCCCAGCTTGAGCTCCCGAAAGGATTCATCAAGGAAATAATTATTATTGACGATGGTTCTCAGGATAAGTCAGCCCGAATTATTAAGAACTTCATCAATTGGAATAAAAATTCCGGAAGTCCCGGCAAACAGACTAAGTACAAATATTTTACAAATAAAAGAAACCTGGGCAAAACCCAAACCGTTAAAAAAGGCATCCTTAAAAGTACCGGAGATTATGTAATAATTCAGGATGCCGACCTGGAATACGAGCCCAAAGAAATTCCCATGCTGTTAAACTTATTACTCAAGCACAACCTTGATGTTGTTTACGGCAACCGTTTTGGCAGAAAGAATGAAGTCATTCATTGGCACTATTACTTCGGAAACCGTTTTCTTTCACTTTTTTCAAATCTCTTCACATATCCGAGAATCCGCAAATTCATCCCGGATATAGAGGTTTGTTATAAAATGATCGCAGGAGATACTGCCAGAAAAATTGCCGCCAGGATCAGCACACGCTCCAGATTTGGTCTGGAACCGGAAATCACAGCCAGACTGGCAAGGTATCTGAAAAAAGACAGAAGCCACTTGCGTTTCGGTGTATTTCCAGTTACCTACAGACCGCGCACCCAAGCCCAGGGTAAAAAAATCCGTATTTCAGACGGTCTTAAAGCCCTTAAAGAAATACTGAAATATAATTTATTTTAACTTATCACCAAAACAAACATCTGGTATAATAAAAAGAATTTAATAGCTAAAAGGCATAATTATCTGTTATACGTCCACAGATAAAGTATAAAAACTATGCCGGAGGCAGAAATCCTCTCCCTCATCAGAAAGTCAGGATGAAGTTGGGAAATTAGAGCCTCCCGGGTAAGCCCGTTACAGCTGCCAGAGTATAATTTAAGGGTGGCACCGTCTTTAAATTTATGAGACCCCTTAACCGATTATCACAAAGCGATAGTTGGTTAAGGGGTTTTATTTTAATTTATTATTCTATGAATTGATTCTTGTCAAACCGAATTTAATTAATAATAATTAAATAACTATGCTTCCAAAAGGACCTTATAACTCAAAACAGGAGGAACCGGAAATTCTTAAATACTGGCTGGAAAAACAATTTTTCAAGCCTGAATACCACCCCGAAAAAGGGCTGCAGTCGACTGACGAAATGAAAAAAGACGGGCGCGAACCTTATTGCATTGTCAATCCCCCGCCTAATGCATATATGAGGCCGCATATTGGCAACGTTTCCGGCTACGCTTACCAGGATGTGTTTCTGCGCTACAACCGTATGCTGGGGAAAAAGGTTCTGGGACAGCCGGGTAAGGACCATGCCGGGATCCAGGGCGAGGTCACTGTTGAAAAAATCTTTATTGACGAGGGATTGGGCGACAAACAATCTTTGGGCAGGGAAAAATTCTACCAGGCAGCTTATCAGCACTTTGAAAAGCTCATGCCGGTAATTATGCAGGACGAACAGCGCATCGGGCTTTCCAGCGACTATGAACGCAATATTTTTACCCTGGATCCGCGTGTTATAGAAACTGTTTTAAACACTTTCATTAAACTGTATAACGACGGCATGATTTATAAAGGAGTGCGCATTGTCAATTGGGATCCTGTCGCCAAAACCACGCTTGCTGATATTGACACTGAACACAAAGACCAGGATACCGAGCTTGTTTATCTAAATTATCCTTTAAAAGAACCGGCCGGCGATATAAAATATATTACCGTAGCCAGCACCAGAGCGGAAACCATGCTTGGCGATACCGCTGTTGTGGTCAATCCCAAAGATAAAAGATATGCCAGCCTGATTGGAAAAATTGCAGTACTGCCTCTGGTCAACCGCGAAATACCGGTTATTACTTCTGAAAGGGTGGAAATAAAGTTCGGGACCGGTGCGTTAAAACTGACACCGGCCCATGCTTATGAGGATTATATAATAATGAACGAATGGAATGTCGCACACCCGGATCAGCAAATCGGCTACATCAATGTCGTGGATAAAGACGCCGCAATGTGCGGACCTGTCCCGGAAAAATACCTGGGTATGAATACCCTGGATTGCCGCAAAGCTGTTATTGATGATCTGGATGCTTTAGGTCTGATTGTTAAAAAAGAACCATACCAGCAAACAATAGTCGTTGGTGAACGGTCCAAAGCAGTTATCGAGCCGCTGATGGCTTCACAATGGTTTGTAGACGTTGAAAAGCTGAAACAGCCGGCTATTGAAGCAGTCAAACAGGGTAAAATCCAGATTCACCCCAAGCATATGATTAAAAAATACCTGACGTGGATGGAAAACCTCCACGACTGGCCTGTTACCAGGTCGCTGTGGTGGGGTTACCGCATTCCGGTCTGGTATAAAGGTGGAGTTAAACAGTATATAGACAATCAAGGACAGGTGTGCGAAGAAATCGGGGGTAAAGTAATTAAGTTTCCTGCAGACTATCAGAAAGTTATGCATGTAGGCTTAAATCCCCCTAAGGCAAACCCGGACGGCCAGGAGTGGCTTCAGGATGACGACGTGCTGGATACCTGGTTTTCTTCTGGGCAGTGGCCTTATGCCACCCTGACTGCCCACAATCTGATGGAAACTTTTTATCCTACCGATGTCATGGAAACCGCATACGACATTCTGGAGTTATGGGTAAGCAGAATGGTTATGCTGGGACTGTACACGCAAAATGAAATTCCCTTCAAACATGTGTATCTGCATGGTCTGGTAAAGGCCCCAGACGGACAGAAAATGAGCAAGTCCAAAGGCAATGTCATCGGACCTGAAGAAATTATTGAGATGTTCGGCGCAGATGCACTCCGGCTGATGTACCTTGTCGGCAATAAAGCAGGTACGGGTTATCCTGTCAGCTACGAAAAACTCGAAGGTTACAAAAGGTTTTTAAATAAGATCTGGAACGCCTCCAAGTTTGTACTTAACTTTACTGCTGACCTGAAAAAAACTGAACTGGAGGATTTAAGTTTTCAGAATCCTAAGAAAATCACCTGTAATGTCATCGACCAGAAGCTGCTGAAAAACTTGCAGGAATTAATAGCAAAAGTCTCTAAAAATATCGAAGTGTACCGTCTGGGACTGGCTTCAGAATTCCTGTACCATGATTTTTGGCACAATTTCTGCGATATTCATCTGGAAGATGTTAAACCCCGCATTTATATAAAAGACCGCCAGGGCAAAACCGTAAATGACCATGGACCGGCACTGCAAAACCGTAGGGATGCCCAGCGCACTTTAATTTTTACCTTAAAAATATACCTTTGCCTGCTGCACCCCTTTATCCCCTTTATCACTGAAAGGATCTGGCAGGAACTGCCGAAAAGCAAAAATGAACCGGAAACTATTATGTTTGCAAAGTGGCCGGGGTTGGTTGTGTAAACTATCCAGGCGAGATAAGAAATTTGAATTCAGTTAAAATATTGAAAAGATAAATTTGCTTAATGCCTTCGATTAATCTTCACAACAAAAAAAGTCTCTTGTTGTTGCTTGGAGCCGGCGGAATTTTAATTATTGCTGCTGCTGTGTTTTTAATAGTTGGCAATGCTGCATATAATAATGAAGTTCTGGATATTTACAACCGGGCTAAGCAAATTGAAGAACAGCAGAATAAAGCCAAACTGGACTCAATCAAACAAGGCCTGGAACAGGAATACATCGCTTATGGCCAGTATCCGGCCAATCTGGAAGTTGCGGGATTGGATTCGGGTTTTGATCCGGCGGTGATGGAATACCGGTTGCTGTCAAAAGACAAATACATTTTACGAATGCTTTTAAGCGACGGAAGTTATTACGATCTATCCAATTAAGCTGCGACTTATTTCAGAGAGACAGCAGAAACTCCCAAGTGTATGTTAATGCTGCAGGAACATTGTATTCACCCTTAAAACCACGGGGCGGTAAAAAGGGAGCATCGGTTTCCAGATAAATACCGAGTTTATAAAGGTCATTGGGTCGGGAAATTACTTTCTCCCCAATGATCTTCATTACCGTTTCCCTAAGGCTACCTGCTGA
>DATDWK010000124.1:0-4547 GCA_035289685.1 Candidatus Dojkabacteria bacterium | reverse complement strand
TATCTCCGGTTTGTCGCTACGCTGAAGCTGAGCACTGGTTTTCCCGTACCGGTATATCTTACAGTAAGGTCCTGGGTGATATTTCCGATTAAATCTACTCTGTTTAAATCGCCGAACATTTAAAACTCATTTTAAGAAGTTATTTATAAATCATAACATAATTTGGCAAGAGCTCCAATTAAACCAAAGCTTTGGGTTTTACCTTTTTACTGATAATTGCATATAAAATAAAAAATCCTATAAATGCAATCCAGATTATTATAACTTCCTGGGCATTTTCTGCAAATAATCCCAGGCCAATTAACATTGAAGTGAAAATAATAGGTAAAAGTCCGATTAATGTTGCTAATAAAAATTTTTTATAAGATATATTGGAAATACCTGCTATATAAGAAGAAATATCAAAAGTTATTACGGCAAACATCCGGTAAAGTACTAAATTTATTACGCTGACTTTACTTGTCAATTCTTCCAGTGTTTTTTCACTTTGAGGATACTTTTTTATGATATATGCTTTGCCGTAATGTCGGGCAATTCTAAAATGTACTATCGCTGCAACAAGCATTCCGGCAATTATTGGCAGAACTCCCAGAAACGGACCAAATAATAGAACTGATATAATTGTCAAAGATGTATCAGGTACCGGTGTCATGGAAAAAATAAATTGCACCAAAAACATAACAAAAATGCCTAGAACACCAAAGGGACCAATAAATAAAGTAATTTTTTCCCTGGTGATATTAAAATATTTAAAAACAAAAAAAATTGCTAGATAAAAGGTTGCAAAAAGCAATACATAGGGAATCAATTTTTTTTTATTGGGGAAAAGTTTCAAGATTGTCGTCATTGATAAAGAATTTAAATCCGGTAAGAAAAATAATAACAGAATTATCGCAGGATTGGGTTAAAAAATTAAAAATTTGTAAATTTATAGTTGCGGATTTAGGGAATTTGGCTGATAACCTCTTTTGATAAGAATTTTATAAACGTATTCCATAGGTTTAAGATATGAATTTCCTAAAGATTTAGCTAAAGGCAAGTAATAATATTTGGCTTCTGCCAACCAACGTGGAAATTTTTTATGTTCCGGATTTTTTTTTGTGATAAAAAGCCAGTCATTCATATTATCTATTAAATCAATAGTTTTAAGTATTTTTATATCTTTTGAACTGTCCAAAATTTTCTTAAATTTTTTAGCTTTATTATGATACTTTTCCAAAGGTGTTTCATGTATTGGCTTTATTCTGGTTAGTGCTTTTACAAACTCTGCTACTCTGGAATTGAATTTTTTCTCTATTTCGGTTTGTGTTATTTTAGTATCTTCAACCACATCGTGTAATAAGGCTGCTTCAAACATATCTAAATCATTAATTCGATGATATTTATAAAGAATCAGGCAAATTCTTAATAAATGAATTGTATAGGGAATAGGCAAATGAATACGCTGTTGCTTACCGTGGGCTTTTTTAACGTATTGGTAAGTATTTAGTATTTTTTGAAAATGTGGATAATTGGCAAACACTTTTTTAAAAAGTTTTTCTGTTTCCCCAAAATTCAGTTCATTTAACCTATAAAAGCTCTGCGTCATCTTTTAAAATTGTGCCTCGATAAACTTTTGTGCCTAAAGTGCGGTCCCATTCGGAAAAACCCCTGCCTTCGGTGTCATGACTTTTTCTGATGACTCTTTGATATGATCTGATTTTTGAAGAAGCATAATCGATTGTATGTACAATTGCTGCCTCAATTGTAGCAGGTACTACCGGACTGCCGAACTCCAAAGAGCCATGATGCGATAAAATTATATGTTTTAGATTGAGGATTTGTTCTTCATTTAGGATTTCCTGACCTTTTTCCAGCAGCAATTCATAGCTTTTAATCATATGTCCGATTAAATATCCTTCTTTAGTTCTGCGCGTGATTACCCCGACACTTTCCAGCTCAAAAATTTTACCGATATCATGCAGGATAATACCAACGATGATTAAATCAAAATCGGCTTCTGTATAGTAATTTCTTAGAGTCTTGATTAAGTCGAGCATTTCGACAACGTGCTCCAGCAGGCCACCTCGGAAAGAGTGGTGAATGTATTCTGCTGCCGGACTGGTTTTAAATCTACGCTTCAGGTCGCCGTCTTCAAAAATTTTTTTTACAAAAAGTGCCAGTTTAGCGTTTTTTATTTCCTGCATATGTCTCTCCAGCATTTTCCACAATTCATCCAGGTCAAATTCACTTCCCTCAACAAACTCTTCAATGGTATTTTCATCGACTTTATTGATTTTAAGAATATTAACTTGTAATACACCTCTAAATTCCTCGACAGTACCGTCGATTAATATCACATTTCCTTCTTTCAAGCTGCCCCGTTCTACGTTGGGAATATTTTCCGACCAGACAAATGCTTTTACTAAACCTGTTTTATCGGCAATTGTCAATTTATAATAGGGTTTTTTATCTTTTGTTTCAGCTGTTTCACTTTGCTGAACTGCAAATGTTTCTCCATTTATAACCATACCTTTTTTTAAATCACGGATATAAATACTTTTCATGATTTTTTTAATTCTCTTTGAATTTCTAATAATCTATTATATTTAGCAATTCGTTCACCCCTGGAAGGGCCTACCTTGATATATTTACCCCCGACGGCAACTGCCAGATCTACCATAAATGTATCATTGGTTTCACCACCTCCTCTGTGTGAAGAGACGTTCATGATACCATGCTGTTTTGCAAGCAGGCAAGTATCAATAGTTTCTGTTAAAGAACCGCTTTGATTTAATTTTATTATAATTCCGGAGATAGCATTTAAATCCAGCGCCTGCTGCAGTCTTTTTTTATTCGTAACAGTTAAATCGTCTCCAATTAGCGTAACATTTTTTGCATCACAGATTTTTTTAAACTTTACCCAGCTTTCCCAGTCATCTTCAGCATGCATGTCTTCAACAGTGATAATCGGGTATTTTTTAAGCCAGGTTTCATAATAATTGCTTATTTCGTCAGCTGATAAAGCTTTATTTTCAATCTTTAAAAGGTATTTGCCGTCTTTAAAGTATTCGCTGGCGGCTGCATCAATTGAAATACCAAGGTCAATTCCTGGTTTATAACCGGCTTTTTCAATTGCCTCAATTATAAATGCAAATGGTGACTCATTTGTGGCGATGCCGTTTGGCGCAAAAGCACCCTCATTGCCGACATTTATTGAGAGGTTATTGGCTTTTAAGACCTCAGCAAGCTTGTGATAACTTTCTAGCATCTGGCGGATACTTTCTGCTGGAGCTGTTTCGCCCATTCCGGAAATGGAGTATTCCTGCAAATCAGTTGTGTCGTCGGCATGTTTTCCGCCTTCAATTACGACAGCCATGGGATTGGGTAATTTTTCAAAGGTTTCACTGGTATGAAAATAATCCTTTAAGTATAAATATAAGGGCCATTTCATTTCCAGAGATGCTGACCTGGCAACTGCAAGTGATATAACCAAAATTGCATTGCCTCCAAGTTTTGCTTTGTTTTCTGTTCCATCCAGCAGCAGCATTTTTTCATCAATTTCTCTTTGCATGTTGGCATCCATTCCTACAATTTCAGGAGCAATTATATTATTAATATTTGCAGCTGCTTTCAACATACCTTTACCGTAGTAACGGCCAGAATCTTCGTCATTTAAAACAATCGCCTCGTGTGATCCGGCAGAAGCTCCATAAGGAACAGAAGCCACAGCACTTATTCCGGATTCCAAAGTAACCTTGCATTCAACAGTGGGATATCCTCCGGATCCAATAATTTCGTAAGCCTGGATGGTTTTAATTTTCATTTCAAGATATTAAAAAAATAAAATTCTGCAGTTACTTTGATCTGCTATAAAATTTAGCAGTTTTTATCGGACAATTAAAGAGGGAATATTAATATGCGAGGTAATTCTTGACTAAAACAACTAAATCATTAGGTTCGGTTTCTGATTTAAGTACATAACCGTCGGCACCGAGCTTCATGGCTTTCTCAACTGCAATATCGCCACTGATATTAGTAAGCATAATAACTTTCATATCGCCGTATTTACCTGGAAACTTTTTTATTTCTGAAAGTGCTTGTATTCCATCTACATTGGGCATTATGATATCTAAAAGTACCAGATCAAATTTACTTTCTGTAAGTTTTTGCAATGCTTCATTGCCGTCGACAACACCAACAACATCAAAACCATTTTCTTTAAGAATGTCAATAAAGATTTCACGGGCATCTTTTTCGTCTTCAACTACCAGTATTTTCTTTTTGGGTTCCATAAAGGATTGAAATTTATTTATTAATAATATTAGTGCCGGTAAAATCCATTGTCAAGATGACAAATTTTGTAATTTTGCATGTTTTATATTATAAGCAGATTATTTTTTTAAAAAAGCTCTGCTGAATTTTAAGGCTTTATTAAGATTGGCAATTTCATAATTTTCATTAGCACCGTGCATATTACAATCTTCATTAACCAAAGGCACATCTACTATCGGTTTTTTTAATATCTGATCCAGTGAGCTGACCATTGGCAAAGTCGCTCCGTGATG
>DATDWK010000123.1:0-9037 GCA_035289685.1 Candidatus Dojkabacteria bacterium | reverse complement strand
ATTGGACGCTACCGCAGTTATACAATAAAATCAGGCTGGAATGTTCCTGATCTGCTCCAGGAGGTTTTAAAGGGCAATCCCGTGGTAATTTGGGCACATAACGGCTACAGTTATGCCGGCAATGTTTTCTACTGGAATACTCCTGGCGGTACCAGCATACGCGCAGTAACTGGCATGCACTCTTACGTGGTGGTCGGCTACCGCGGCCCTTCGGATAATCCCACCCACATCATCTTAAATGACAGCAACCGCGGCCGCTGGACAGTTACCACCAGCTACTTTAACGGTTTGTGGGGTTATTTCGGCAATACTGGCATTGTGGTTTACTAAATATAAAGGAAATTTTTTTGAGAAATATTAATATGAAGTTGATTTCCCGTATTGCTGTCATTTTAATATTCCTTCTTACGATTTTCCTATTGTTTTATAAGCTGGATAAGCCTGCTTTCGAACGCTGGGATGAACAGATCAACGTGCAGGTTGTCAATGAGAGCTTAAGTTCAGAAAATTTTCTGGTTTTTAAGTATCAGGGACTGGAATTTTTTGACAAACCGCCCCTATGGTACTACTTGACCATGCTTATTGTTAAATTTACGGGTCCCACTGTAATTGCGTTTAGAGCGGTAAATGCGGTCAGCGGATTAATCATCTGCTTTCTGATATTTTCATTAACCCGTAAACATCTGGGGCTGTACGCCGGTATTGTTTCTGTTGCTGCACTTCTTTCAATAAGCCATTTATTTATTAATAACCCGCTGGGTACAGGGCAGTTTTTCAGTACTCATACTTTGCGTTCTGCAGATCTGGACGGTCTGCAGATTCTTCTTCTGGTTTTAAGTTTATGGCTGTTTGACCGCGTAAAAAATAACCGCAAGTATTTTTATCTGGGTTTCATGGTACTGGGTCTGGCATTTTTAACAAAGGGGCCATTTACATTGATACCCCTGGTGTTTTACTGCTGGTATTTTTACCGGAAAAGACTGTTTTACCGTATAAAAGTTAAAAATTTAATTATCGGACTATTGTTGTTTTTTGCAACCATTCTGCCCTGGCATATTTTAATGTTGTATTATTCTGGACAATATTTTATAAACAGTTATCTGGGCTATCATATATTAAGCAGACTGACGATACCGTTGGAAGGCCATAGCGCTGACATATTTTTTTATATAAAAATCTTTCTAAATTTTTCTGCGGTTACTGTCTGGACCTTGGCTTTACTGGCATTAGTCAATAAATTTAAGCTGAGAATCAGTAATTTACTCCTGGATTTTAGCAGATTTATGTTTCCTGCAACAATTATTTTCTTCTCTTTAGTGCAGACTAAACTTGCCTGGTATATTCTACCGGCTTATCCCTTTGTGGCAATATTAGTTGCTTGGTATAGCCGGATTTTATACAAACAGAAGTATAAGTTATTATTAAAATTTCTATTTACCCTATTATTACTCACTGGTCTGGGAATAAATACTCTAAATATTTATAGATTGTAATTCTTTCAATTATTCAAACTAAATTATCCTGGTTTATTTTTTCTATATACCTTATTTCAAGTATTTTAATAATTTATTATTTACAAAAAAGTCATTCAAAGTGGCATTTTCTGTTAAAATTAGGATACCTACTAGCAATAGCTATGGGTCTTATACGAAATATAATATATATCTTACAACTTTAATTCCAATAACATTAAAATAATTATAGACGGTTTGGCATCTGATATATTTGAGAAAGTTACACAAGCAGTTGGCAATGATCAACTGAATGTTGTTGTATTAGGTAATAGGTGCAGTTCTCATCAGCTAGACCCGGATGGACTAACTGGCGTTAAGCCTTCTGAAGGCATCATTGTTAGAGCTCTTGGTGCAGCTTTTATGGTGGGTAAGTTAGTTAATTGGCGGTCACTTTTAAGAGGATCCAACGATTTACATGATTTAGGTATAAATGTATTTTTATCAGGAGGCGCCACTAATAGGAAATTTCCCGATGTCACTGAAGCTCAAGTTCTACTTGCTTTGATGAGAGAAAGGTCCCCCGGCCTATTTAATCCGGATGTCGGCCTACCTTTATCAATGACCTCTGAAAACGTTAGAAGTGTTGAAAGTGCAGCAGGTGAATTGCGCAGACAATTAACAGGAGTTGCTGGAAATACAATTTTAATGACCGAACGCTACTTTCTTGATAGAGCGATGCATAGAATGTCATGGATTGGTGAGGGATTAATCGGTGTGCCAGCTAATCCATTTTTTTATGAATGGATTCCAATCTTGCCGGAAGTGTACCATGGACATTCAAGAGAACGGCTCATATCAAGAAATATCAGACCGCCCTTACCTGAATTCCTGCTCGAAGCAGTAGTTGGCAGAGCATTAAACAGGGTTGATTTTTTACACCATATTAGCAGTGTAGCTGGTGAATGGCTGCGTAAAAAAATATTTTAGCTTTCAGTGTATTTTTCTGTAAAAAACTATATCTTTTTTTGTTAAATTCTTATAACATTAATTAAAAGTGTCTGCTGCAATTTTGATCGTACGCTCGACAAGAGAAAAAGACAGTTAGACATCCAGCCCCAAAAGATTTGCGGATTAATAAGAAACAAAATATCTGTCCGAATTATTGTCCGAATTAATTTCAATTTAAGATTTTAAAGCCTGTGGCTCTATACACATCACGTATTTTTCTTAAAAAGAGAAACAATCATTCTAATAAAAGTCCCGGAGTAAACAAGCATAAAAGAAACGGTTTTAAAACAAAATATCTGCAGAAGTTCAAACAAAGCAGATTGGGCAAGCTGGATTTTATCAAACTGGGACTTATAGGACTGCTGCTGATATTTGCAGTTTTTATTCTGACACTGCTTAAAATTTCCAACTTTGTCAGGGATATCAGCAATGATTTACCCAGTCCCGAAGCCCCTTTCGGCAAAAAAGCCGCAGCCACTGAAATCTATGACCGCAACGGCAAGTTGCTCTACCGTGTATTTGCTGATGACGACCGTGACCTGGTGAAAATCTCCGAGGTTCCAGAACTTTTAAAGTGGACTTTTCTGGCGGCAGAAGACCTGCAGTATTACAACCACCAGGGCATAGATTACAAAAGTATCATCCGCTGTGCTTTGGTAACGTTTACCGAGAATCAGATTAGGTGCGGGGCCAGCACCATTACCCAGCAGCTTGTGAAAAAAACAGCCTTGAGTGATAAAGTGGATCTGGAAAGAAAAGTCAAAGAAATCATTTTATCCCTGAAAATAGAGCAGATGCGCAGCAAGGATGAAATTCTGGAAATGTATCTGAATACTATTCCCGAAGGCAGCAATGTTTACGGCGTCAAGCGTGCTGCCCAGTTTTACTTTGGCAAAAAACTCGAACAGCTGAACCTAGCAGAAATGTCTATCTTAGCTTCAATCCCCCAAAATCCCGGCTGGCTTTCACCTACCAGGTCTTTTAATCCCGCAGTCGGCAGGGAAATGCTGAAAGTCAGGCAGGAATACGTGCTGGACCAAATGCACAGCAACCTGGAATTTATTAACCAGGGCTACAGGGAGCAGACCGGAAAGGATGATGACCTGGTTACGCTTGAAATGATCGAGGCGGCACGGAATTTTGAAACAACATATCAAAGCCCATTGCAGAAAATAAATGCTCCGCACTTTGTCTTTTATTTACTAAAGCTCCTGCAGGAACGGGGATATAAACAGGGAGTGCCTTTTACTTTGGAGGAAATTGAAACCCAAGGTTTACGCATATACAGCACCCTGGATCTTGACATGCAAAAAGTTGCCCAAGAACAAGTGAAAAAAGGTGTGGAAACCTCGGGAAACCGCTTCGGTGCTAAAAATGCCGCTATGATTGCCATGAATCCGAAAAACGGGGAGGTTCTTTCTATGGTCGGCTCTTACGATTATTTTGCCGATCCTTATCCGGAAAACTGCAAGCCCGGAATCAACTGCATGTTCGAACCCCAGGTTAATGTCCTGGATACGCTTCAGTCCTATGGCTCCAGCCTGAAACCGTTTCTTTACTATTACGCCATAACGCAGGGAATAATCAGCCAGAATACCATCATGGCTGATTTTCCAATAAAAATCGGTAATTACCAGCCCAAGAATTACGAAGGTGGTTTTATTGGCTATGCAACTGCCAGGAAAATGCTTGTGGATTCTCGTAATATTCCTGCAATCACGCTGGTGAATTACATTGGGGTGGATAATTTCCGCAACGTCTTAAAGCAGTTCGGTTATACAACGCTTGATAATCCTACCGGATACGGTCCCTCGATTGCCGTAGGCGGAGCAGATATTAAAATGATTGAGCACGCACAGGCATATGCAGTCTTGGCCAATTCCGGAAAATTTGCCTTGCACGAGGCAGTCCTGAAAATTACTGATGCCGAAGGCAAGATCATTTTTGAATATAAACCAGAAGTAAAACAGATCGCAGATCCCCGGGCAGTATACATTGTCAATGATATGCTCAACGGCACAAAGGGTGGACCGGGTGTCAGTTTTGACGGACGTGATATTGCCGGAAAAACCGGAACTTCCGAAGGACAAAAGGAAACTATGTATATTACTTACACGCCGGAAATAGTTGTGGCCGCCTGGCTGGGCAACAATAACAACCAGGGGATGCGCTACGGAGCTTCCGGTTTCACCTCTGTGCGTACCTGGACTGCTGATTTTGTCACGCGCCTGGCCAAAAAAATTCCGGCAACTCCGTTTAATGTTCCGCAGGGATTAGTGGTAACACCTGCAGGCGAAATTACTTACGGAGGCATCAGCGTGCCCAGGTTTGTTGACAATAGGATTATTATTAAACCGGAGAGTTTACAAATAACTCCTAAGCCTAATAACAGGCGGAATCGCTAGCAACCCACATTTTTCTCGGGTATTTAGTTGATTGGGAAAAAAAGGTCCGAAGATATTTGCTCTGTATCAGTAACCAAATTTAAACCAGATAAAACAGCGGAATTTGGTACCCACCAGAAAGCAGTGCCGTTAATTAAAATACTACCGAGCGGTCCTGTAAGGTCATTACTGTCAGATGGTTTTAACCTCCCGATAATATTCAATCCTGAATCAGTAATACCCCAAATATCGACTCCATCCTGAGATATTCTTACAGGTGTAAATACACCTGTTTCAATATCTACAGTAGCACCTCCACCAAGTAAATTTTGAATATTTGCTTCTTGTTGCTTTTCTAAGTGGGTGCTTAGTGGTTTACTGGCTTCTTGAGTTGCCTGTTCAGCCTGAATAGTCGCAATTTTAAATTGTTCGGTAGGTGCAATATACCCACTTCGAGCCGGTGGTGTAGGCACGCTGGTGGCCATGGTGATCGGAACACGACCAGTTGCACAGTTGGCTAAGAGAACTGCAGCTGTAATCAGTCCTGATATTGTAAGTAAAGTACCCCCTAATCTAGACTTTTTAGGGTTTTCAGTCAGCGGCAGTTTATTTTTGGTATTAATTCGATTTATATTAGGCAAATGATTTCCTTAAACTTATTATGTCATGATTATATCAACTAATATAGTTTTATAAAATAAATTTTGTTTAATTTTTACTCTAGGTTTAATAATAGCCTAATTAACTTTAAATATTCTCCTGAATGTTATAGAATTACTGCTAATTTAGTTTTTTCGAATAAGTATTTATGAAGAAATATCTCGTCATTTTTTTTAAAATTATCTTAACAACTCTGTTTATTACACTACTCTCTTATTTGTTAAGGGAGGCAGTGGGAAAAGATTTATTGGTCGCAGAAAATAGCGGTTTCGGCTGGTATGTTGGCATTATGGGAACACTGTATACGCTATTTGCTGCTTTTATTATTATTACTGTCTGGGGTCAGTTCACTACCACATCAAGCCAAATAAATAAAGAAGCCAAATTACTGACCAGCATTTGGAATTTTACAGACTATTTAAATGACAAAGGCATTACAAAAAAGATGCGCAATGCCATAGTCGTATATATTGAAAAGGTACTTAATCATGAGCAGTTACAATTGGCAAAACAAGAAAGAACAGTTCATCCTTCACCGGAGCTACTGGTAATTTTTAAAGTAATCGATCAGGTTAATTTCGATGATCAGCGTGACATGGCGGTTTATCCCTCGTTAATTAAGGCGTATGAAAACCTTTCTACAATAAGGAGTGAGCGTATTGAATCGGGTTTAACCAGGATTCCTTTTTTTGTAAAATTTTTATTTATTGTATTAAATTTAAATCTCCTTAGTGCAAATGCTTTGGTTGGTTATATTAGCTTAGGTATTTTCCTGTTTTCTATAATTACATGTACATTGGTTATTGTTACAGCCTACTTTGTTGTCTTAGATCTGGATAATCCTTTTAGCGGGACTTGGAATATAGATTTCAGCCCATTAGAACAGGCAAAAAAATATATATTAAGTGCCTAAGAAAATTCTTATGAAGGAGCACATTGTATTTATCCGGGATAAAAAAGTAAGATATTTGGAAAAAAATGTTCATGCTCCGGATACCCTTGTGATACTTCATGGAATCGGTTCCACTGCCAATACTTTTATTCCCCTGAGCAAAGAATTTAAAAAAAATATTCATTTGATTGCCCTGGATTTTCCCGGGCGCGGCAGCACTGAACTTACGAGCAATACCATAGAGAGCTTCAGTGATTGGCTTAAAGAATTTCTTGAGTATCTGGGACTGGAAAAAGTGAGTCTTCTGGGAACCTCCCTGGGCGGGGCAGTTGCCTTTAAATTTTCCCATAAATATCCAGAAATGGTTAAAAAGTTAATAGTTGTGGCACCCCCAATCAGTTCCCATGAAATCTGCAAATCCCGAAAAACCCTTCTGCAGTTTGTGCTCTGGGTATTAAACAAAAGCATTATTATTAAAGGTATAACGAAGCTAATAAAGAAAATAAATGACAAGTGGCTAAGCAGGCTGGTTAAAGTTTATGCGGCATTAAACCGGAAATGGAAAAGAGATATCTATGAGAATCTGGACAAAGAAAGCATATTATATACCTTAAGAAGTTATAATCTTGCAGCTTTGAAAGATCTGCTCCAAGATCTTAAGATATTTGATCTGAGGAATATTTTGTCCGAAATAACTGCACCCACTCTGGCAATTATGGGCGGCAAAGACGAGGCAGTCAATCCGGAATCTTTAAATAAAATGGAAAAGTTAATTCCCAATATCACAGCCAAACTGTTCCCTGAAGAAAACCACATGATTTTCTTGGTAAAACCGAAACTCCTGGCAGAAACTATTTTGGAATTTTTACAGTATTAATTCTTCATGATTATTAAACAGTTGGTGCAGGTTGAAGACCCCCGTCTGCATATAAAAACCAGGAAGGTTACTGATACAGCAGCCTCTCCCGTAAAAAGAATTATTGCAGACCTGGTTGCTTCCCTGCGTTATCACAACCTCATTGGTATTGCAGCTCCGCAGATAGGCAGTGATTTAAGGATTTTTGTAACCGAAGTCCGCAAAACCAAGTACCGTAAACTGAAAGAGATTGATAAGTTAAGAATCTTTATTAATCCGGAAATTGTTTGGAAATCAAAAAACCAAGTTGAGTTTTTTGAAGGCTGCGGTAGTGTCAATAATCCTGAACATATCTGGGCTTCAATTGTCAGGCCGGCAAGCGTCAAGGTTCAAGCGCATGACGAAAATGGCCGGGAATTTGTTTATAAGGCAAAGGGTTTGCTGGGCCGGGTTATCCAGCATGAGCTGGATCACCTGGACGGGCGTGAATTTACTGAAAAAATTACGAAAAAATCAAAAGTTTTAACCGAAGCGGAATATTTAAAGATGATTAATTCTTAGAAAACAATCATCAATGAAAAACCATAAAATAATTTATGTCACTTTAAATAACAAAGAGGAAGCCCGCCGTATCGGCCGCAAAATCCTTGATGCCCGACTGGCCAATTGTGTCAACTGGTTCCCCATCACCTGCATGTACAACTGGCAGGGTGAAATTACCGAAGAACTCGAGGTGGTTTTATTGATTAAAACTCTGCCCGGAAAATTCTCCAGGATTGAAAAAATTATTAAATCCGAAATTGATTATACAAACTGTATAGCAGAATTGAATGTGGATCAGAATTCGGACGAATTCTGCCAGTGGCTGAAAGATATAATTAAGTAATTTTAAAAGATGGACAACAATTCAAATAACTTGTTTTCATGTTCGGTTTGCAAACTGCATTATCAAAATAAACCCGATATGGAGAAATGCTTTGCCTGGTGTAGTAAATATGATAGTTGTAACCTTGAGATTACTGCCAATTCAGAAGAAAGAAAACAAAAACTTTAACGTGCCTGAAATTCCATCGCTTTATTTGGATACTTTTGTGAATGATTTTGCACTATTCTATCTATTATTTTTGAGGTTGATTCAAAATTCCTTTTAAACCAGTGAATTCTTGCTTTAATTTTTTCTGCCTCCCTGCGCAAGCCGTCTTCCCTGGAATACGCCCTGCCTGCAGTTAAAATTTTGGCCTTCAATTCTTTACCCAGCATGATATGGGCCTCGTCATTGGCACCAAAGTCATTTATAAAAGCAGCTCCCACACAGTTTAATTCGGAAATGATTTCCAGTCTGCGTTTTTCATTAATGACCGGCCTTGTATATGATTTATACTGTGCGATATTGCGGTCGGAATCAATTCCCACTACCAGGAAATCGCATTTCTCAGCAGATTTGCGCAGCAGATACAGATGCCCGTAATGGAATAAATCAAAAGCTCCGTGGGTGTAGCCGATTGTTTTTCCGCGTTTCTTTAAATCATAAGCAATGCGGAAGATTGTTTCTAAAGATAGTGGTTCGCTGGCGTTTACTAGGTTTCTCATAATATAGTAATTATACAATATCGCGGGTAGTTTTCAATAAACAAACCCAAAACTAATATTATTTTGTATAATCTAAGGCATGAAAGACAGATA
This sequence comes from Candidatus Dojkabacteria bacterium, assembly GCA_035289685.1. Taxonomy (GTDB): domain Bacteria; phylum Patescibacteriota; class Dojkabacteria; order B142; family OLB20; genus DATDWK01. The sequence goes on along the minus strand of DATDWK010000123.1, from coordinate 100 downwards.
TCTTCTATTAGCCGGTTCGGGCGAATATACAGACAAGCTTGCTGCTGCTGACAGGTTTCTTTTTCAGCTTATTAAAAACAAAGTACAGGATGCCGGCTAT
>DATDWK010000122.1:0-7763 GCA_035289685.1 Candidatus Dojkabacteria bacterium | reverse complement strand
TTATACGGCAGAAAAAAGGGAGACCGCATTACTATAGAAACTCCAGCAGGAATGCAGGAAATTATTATTAAAAATATCCAGTAAATTAATCCTTCAGTGAATTGTCTTTTTAGTAAGGCTTTCTATTTTTTTCAACAATAGAGGACTTTAATATATTAAAGTGATTACAGAAAAAGCTTAATTTTACTGCAATTTTGGGTCGATATGTAAAGGAGATTTTCCCGGATTCTTATTTTTTACAAATATTTTTTTCAATTTGGGCAAATCAGTGGGGTAGGGCAATGTACCCCTCTCAATCCTGGCAATATAGATAGTCTGTTTAGGATAGATACTTCCAAATTATCTCAAAGTTATAATAAATCAGAAAGTCCTAGAAGTATGGCTAAATAGAAAAAATAATCAAATACTCAAATAAATCTATTTCAGCTCGGAAACTTTAAAAATATAGATACTATTTTTTAAGTGGATGATACTTTTCGTGGACATTTTCTGCAAAGCGGTCACTGGCATGCAAGTATTTACTGGTAGTCTGCAGTGATTCGTGGCCCAACAATTTCTGGATAGCGCTGGCACTGGCGCCTTTTTCCGCCAAATAAGTTGCAAAACCGTGTCGTAAACTGTGGGCAGAAGTCGGGACAATGATGCCTAGGCGGACACGGTATTCTTTAATTTTATACTGCCAGTAGTTGGTGGAAACTCTTACTACATAGGGATTTCCTGTACCCGCATGCAACCCGCGGTAAGGAATAAACAAGGCGGGAAATTTATCGCTACGGGTATATAAATACCGCTCCAGATAAGTAATGCACCTGGGTGTCAAGTAGACAAAACGCTGTTTCTTGCCTTTACCCATGATATAAATTTTTGCTTCGGTTATATTGCCGCTGCTGGACATTTTTAAATCTTCACGGTTTAAATTAGTCAGCTCTGAAATTCTCATTCCAGTTGAAAATAATAATTCCAGCATAGCCCGGTTGCGTATTTTCACCAGTTTTTTTGTTTCAAAAACTTCCGGAGCCTCAATTAACTTTACCAACTCAGAAAATTCTGCAACCTGGGTTTCCTTGCGTTCGGTTTTTATCATTTTTATGGCATCGGGTGGTAAGGGTAAGTTTTTATAGTCAATATCTATCAAAAATTTCAAATAAGAGCGCAATGCCGATAACATACGGTTTACTGAACGACTTCCAAGTCGACCCGAATACATAGAAACCCTTTTAGAGGCCTCAGGGCTCGATTTTTTGTTTTCGCTTATCCTACGGGCTTTCCCGGGTGTAAGGGCACTTTTTCTGCGCAATTCCAGCAAATACTCCAGGTATTTTCCGCTGCGCAGGTATTCTTTATATTTACTGATCTTTAATTTATCAACGTCTGCAAAACTTAGCTTCTCAAAATTCAAAAATGACGCAAATATTCCCAGGTCCCGCTTATAATTATCAACTGTCTCCCGGCTGTAATTATTATTAATCAATTCCAGAATGTATTCCTGGAACATGGGCAATCTCTGGGTTAATTGCAGATCCGGTGTGGCTTCCGGCTGTATTTCCTGTTTTGTTTCTAGTTTTTCCGGTTCAACGACTGGTTTATCATCGTATTTAACTTCTGATTGGGCTTTTTCGTGATTTTTCCCTGTACCTTTAAAAGGCTTTTTTTGATCTCTTGATTCATTGGAAACACTTGTAGGACGGGTATTTTCTTGCATATTCGGTAATTTTCGGTAAATTTATGCAAATAGGGTATAGTGTAAAAAATTAAACATGATAAAAATAGCTATTTAAATAAAAATACAGAAGTATCATAAATTGACAATTTAAGTAATTAATTTAATAGACTGACAACGGGATCCGGAAATTCAAAAATATAAAAAAATTGTAAATTATACCTCCTCCCCACCTTGCTCTTTTGATAATTCAACATAAGGTTGATTATACTCAATTAATAATAAAGTAACTTTAATCACTTTACAAGCAAAAAGGGGGAGAAAATATCCCCTGCTTAATTATTATTATTTTTTCTGCAACTTTTTTATCCAGGTTAAATGCCATGTACATTTATCATTGTCAGGATTGTTTTTACAGCTACTCGCCTGTCCATCATACTTATCCACAAATCGTAACATTATTGTATCTTATAGTTTTATAAATATATATTACTACAGGATATATATTCCCAATTTAGCTTACCCTACCCCACTCACGGAGACGGGTCAAAAAAATTTAAGTCAAAAAATAATTTAATTAATAAATTTTTAAACTTTACGGGGTAAAATCTTTTTAACAATCACTTCAAAAACTAGCTATGGCTTATACCTGCCAGGTGGCCTATTAATCATTTTACCATTCAGGTTTAGAATTTATTACTAGATGATATTGCCGTTGATGCCCCACTCTGCCGAAAGCAAAAACAGGAGAATGATCAGGAAAAATAAGATGGAATATTCGATCCAGATCCAGTTGTTAATAATATCTCTGATCTCTAGGGCTATGCCTAAGCAGATATAAAGAATCATGGTCAGTCCCAATGCCAGATAAGGAGGCTCTACGGGCCAGATGCTAAGAACAAAGCCAATCCAGGTCAAGAGCAGGCCGATGAGCAGAGACACGGTCAAACGCTGCTGCTTGGGTAGCGCAATTGTCCATAAGCTGATATAGACGAGCCCCAGGCCAATTAAGAAAATTAAAGACAGGCGCAAGACTATAAAAATATCATTGCTGAAAAGGAGGAAAAATATTATGTAAGCTACAAATAAAGTCAAAACAAACAAAGAGGCCCGGGCTGCCTGCCCTAATGGAATATTGCTCAAATAATCGGCATTAAGGATATTTACTGTCAGCAGGCAAATATATGTAAACACCAGAAAAGTCAATCCTGAAATTACCAGTAGGCTTAATTGTCCAATTCCGGGCAAAATCGAAACGAGCAGGATTTCAGCAAACAGAGAAAAGGCAAATACTGCGAGGGCTGGAAAAAATAATACCGTTAAATAGCGCTCTCCCTTGATTTTGAAAAATACGATCCAATAGGTGCCGATATAAACAAGCATGGCTAAAATTAAAGGTTTTATCGGGTCAAAATTATAGTTGAAGTTGAGGATCTGTCTGAAATCAGCACCCTGCAATGCTACAAATGCCACTGTTAGTATCAGGGTAACTACTGTTATTCGTTTTCTGGTGGAAAGTCCTCCCATAATTTTAACTTTTAAACTTAATCAGCTTATCTCACTATAATAACGCAAAGCTTTTTCTGTGGCTACCCTGCCCCTGGCCGTCCGGTTTATAAACCCCTCCTTTAACAGAAATGGCTCGTAAACATCGCTTATGGTATCTAGATCTTCGGAAACTGCTGCAGCCAGTGTGTTCAATCCAACCGGTCCGCCTTTAAAATGCTTAATTAATGTCAAAATAATTTTACGGTCCAGGTTATCTAAGCCGAAGTGATCAATCTCAAGCATTTTTAAAGCCTCCAAGGCTAGATTTTTGGTGATCCTTTTTGCCAGGTTAACTTGCGCCAGATCCCTAACTCTTTTTAGTATACGGATGGCAATTCTGGGAGTACGCCTGGAGCGCAAAGCTATCTCCCGGGCTGCATCCTGGTCTATCAATATATTTAACAATGCGGCTTTTTGCTTGACAAGGTCAGTGAGCTCATCATGGTTGTAATAATCCAGGTAGATGTCGATACCGAAACGGTCGCGCAAAGGTGAGCTTAAAAGACTCACGCGTGTAGTGGCACCGATTATTGTAAAGTGGTTGAGCTCAAGTTTGAGGGTTCTGGCAGACGGACCTTTGCCTATTATGATATCAATAACTCTGTCTTCCATGGCGGCATAAAGCATTTCTTCAATGGTGCGATTCAGCCTGTGGATCTCGTCAATAAATAACACCCCCAGGGGTTCAATGTTTGTTAAAATGGAAGCCAGGTCGCCTTTGCGTTCTATTGCCGGTCCGGAAGTGGCATAGAGCGGAGCCTTGATTTCATTGGCAATCACCTGAGCCAGCGAAGTCTTTCCCAATCCCGGCGGGCCGTGGAGCAAAATGTGGTCCAAAGCCTCCTCTCTTTGTTTGGCTGCCTGGATTACCACGCGCAGATTGGCCTTTTCTTTTTCCCTGCCGATCATCTCATTTAAAGTTTTCGGCCGCAGGGATTTTACCAGCTGCTTGATCTCTTCTTCGTTGTTATTCAATTGTGCATTGAGAATGCCGCTGTCCATCAATATTTTAAGCTAATATTCTTTAAGATTGCTGTAAAAATACGTCAGCTGCTGCCGCGTAAATAACTCAGCGCCTTTTTAATCAATTCCTGCTGATTGTCATTTGCTAGGATGGTAATTTTTGACATTGCCGCAGTAATTTCTTTTTGGGTATATCCCAGAGAAGCTAATGCACCTGTGACTTCATTTTCAACAACCAGATTGCGTTTTCCGATTTGCTCACTGATTTTAAAACCCAGCTTGCTGATTTTGCTGCGCAGTTCAATTACGATTTTTTCTGTAGTCTTAGTACCCACTCCCGGAAGCTTCAGTTCCTGGGGCTTGTTATTAGTTATTGCCGAAATAATGCTGTCCACGCCCAATGTATTTACCAGGGTCAGCGCCGCTCTGGGACCCACGCCCGACACCCCCAGCAGTTGTTCAAACATTACCAGCTCCTCGCGGGAATTAAATCCGAACAAGCGGATTTCCTGTTCACGGACATAGGTTGAGATATACACTTCCACAAACTCGGATTTTTCAGCTGACATTTCTTTCTTACCGTTGCTGTTCCCGGGCAAGGCGGAGTATCCTTCAACTTTATAGCCTACCCCGTTGACATCAATAATGGAGAAATCAGGAAAAACTGCTGCGATTTTACCCACAAGTTTGGCGATCATTTTCTTTGCGAAATTCTTTTAACAACAAAAATAATGTTACTTAAATCTTATTATACTAAAACCGCCTTTTTTTGTACTCCCTAGATTCCTCTTTGGGAATTTAAATGGCAGATGCTGATTGCCAGGGCATCGGCTTCGTCGTCACCCTTAGGGGGAGTAATGTTAAGAATCTTACCCACCATTGTCTTCACCTGATTTTTATCTGCGCGCCCGTATCCGGTAACCGCACTCTTAACCTGCAAGGGCGTATAACTGTAAACCTCCAAGTTTTTTAAAGCTCCGGCAAGCATAATAACTCCGCGGGCTTGGCTCACGGAAATGACTGTTTTATTATTCTTAAAATAGAAAATATCCTCAATAGCCATTTCAGTCGGAGAGAATTTTTCAATAATTTCCAGCAGTTTTTCGTAAATTATTTTAAGTCGCAGAAACATATCAAGATTTTTAGGAGTGATAATATTGCCGGAATCCTCCTGTTCCAATTTATTATTCTTTTTCATCATAACTGCCCAGCCGACAATGGCAGTGCCGCAGTCAATTCCGATCACCTTATGCCCTACTATTACCATAACAGCCCCAATCTAATGTGGATAAGTTTATTCCTGCAAGTTGCTCCAGACGCTGTCAACATCGTTTAAATCTTCCAAAGCTTCAAGCAATTTTTCAACCTTAATCTTAGCTTCCGCGTTAACATTAATATTTTCTCTGGCTTTTTTAACTAGTTCCGCAGTCTCAATTTTATACGGCAGCACTTCCAAAATTTTTAAAACTTTGGAAAATTCTTCCTTGCTGGTATAAATCTCAATAATGTGAGCCCCCAGCTCCTGGTCGATTTCTTTTTGCACTTCAAGGTCTTCTATCCCGGGAATTTCCATAAGTTCCAGCTGGACAGTATCCGGATCTACAGACTCATAACTGTCCTGCCTGCCAAATTGTGTTGATTTCCTCAGCTCTGCAGATCTTAAAGCAATATAGCCTTTTTCACTGAATTGCCATGAGATGCTGCCTGCACCTGTAATTTTTCCGCCCATTTTATCAACTATGGTCTTAATTTCGGTAAATGTACGGTTTGTATTATCGGACTGACAGTCGACAATTATATTGATACCGCCCGGCCCAATAATTTCATAGGAAATTTTCTGCAGGGCAATTTTTTCTCCAGCGCCGGTTCCTTTTTGGATTGCTCTATCGATATTACTCATGGGCATATTCATTTCCTTTGCTTTGGATACAGCCAGGCGCAGTGAAAAATTACTATTTACGTCTGCCCCGCCCTCTTTGGCTGACAAAGAAATATTTCGGGCGAGTTTCGTAAAAATCGCACCCTTTTTCTGGTCATTGGCACCTTTCTGCCGCTTTATTTTTGCCCATTTTGAATGTCCTGACATTCTTTAATTCCCTTTAAAAACTTTTTTAATTAAATAATTTAACATCCTGACCGGTTTTATCTATTTGAATTTTACTGCATGCACGGGATTTTAAGCAAATTTTACTCTTGGAAAATCCTTTTAATAGTTGTCCTTGCCCAGCACAATTACCATGTCTCCAAGAAATCTATATCTGTAAGGGGATTCCACAATAGCAATTTTGTTTTTAAAGATTTTTTTTATTTCCTTGACAGTATAGGGAAATTTTTCCGGTTCTGCTATATATGCTACAGACTGCTCTTCTTCCTGCGGAGTATTGCCTATATGGATCACCCTGCCGCCGGAATTGGTAATCCAGCGGGCGCGGTTCTGCGCCAGGCCTTTTATCCCGGAACCGTTTAAAACCTCAATCTGCGCCTGCTCTTTAAAAAAACTTAAATTAAAAAAAATGTCTGCAACAGCATCGTCAATATTTTCAATAATAGGATTATATGTCTGGTAAAAATTTTTCTTGTCTGCCAAGATGCTGGCGCTGAGTTTGGTATAATTTCCGGTTACCTGGTCTTCCCTGATACCGTATAAAGTATAGGCAAGTGAGAAAAACTCGCTTTTGCTCAAATTGGTACTAACATTTTTACTTATAGAATCGAGCAACTGCGGAATTTTAGTAAAATTGCTCAAAGAGATATTGTTTCTGACCAGCTCGCGGAAAAAAGCCACCTGTCTTGAGAGTTGATCGTCTTTGCCATTGACATCGCTGGCCAGAAAAGGGAAAAATTCCTGCTGTAAAATGACATTGCTGCCTTTTTCAAAATAGACAAATTTATCAGCAATATCGAGAGTATCCTTGTCGCGGACATCTCTTGCCAAATTAAGCGAAACCGCGTTTAATCCTGCGGAAACCTCCTTAAAACCCTTGATGTTGATTACCGCATATCTGTTAATAGTCAGCGCCAGCAAACTCTCGACAGCGGAAATTAAAACCTGCAGCTCGTTGTCTTTAACTTTTTTATTATTATACAGCGTGCGGATATTATATGATGCCCCCGGAGTCGGCACATAAACATTTAAGTCACTGTTGATATTAAAAATACCAAGTTTTTTGATTTCCGGATCAATTACCAGAACAGTAAGCCCGTCTATAAAAGTATGCTGGCTATCGGGTTCGTCCAGACCCACTAATAACAGAGTTAAGCGTTCTCTTGCTTCCCATGGTAAAACTGCTGCTCCGCCGTCGTTATTTGCGCGGTTCAAAGTAAAATTAAAGTATCCGGCAACCAAAGGATAAATATTTGCCAGAATAAAAACCAGAACCGCCAGCAGTGATAGATAAAAAACTGCCTTGCTGCTGCTGTTTTTAAACTGCAGCAGTCTGTCGCGCAGCAGTTTTGGCCGGGATTGCAAATTAAACCGGTTGCGTCTGCGTTTTATTTTGTTTAGTAAATTCTGAAAAAACACAGCATTTAAAGTTATTAAAGTTCTAAATTCCGAATTCTTCCGGCGGCACTGCTGTAAAGGTTTTCCTTG
>DATDWK010000121.1:0-5895 GCA_035289685.1 Candidatus Dojkabacteria bacterium | reverse complement strand
CGCGTGTAGTCAGGTTGGGAATTCTTCTGGGAAAAGATATTGAGCTGCAGAGTAAATCTCCTTTGGTGCAATTACTTCTCCGAGCAATTGCCAATGAGGATTTAATAGTTCCCAACGACGGTTTGGAAACTGATTATTATGTACATTACCTTGATGCAGCATATGGAATTATCAAAGCTCAATTTTCTTTAAATACCAAGGGATATATTTTTACTTTGGCAAATGAAGAAGAAATATCAGTGCTATCCATTGCTTATAAATTACTCGAACTGGAGCCGCAAGCTAAAGAAATCAAATTTATCCAAAGCGACGACCAGTTACCACCCCTGAAATTATATAAGCCGGCAGAACATATTGCCAAGATTGGTTGGAAACCCAGGGTCAGTTTTGAAAGGGCTCTTGCACATACGCTTGAGGATGTTAAAGAGCACTTACAGCAGCGAAAAAAAGGACAGGAAGCAAGTAATATTTCCGAAGCGGAAAGCCTGGAAATTCAAAAAATTCAAGGTAATAAAACTTTACGCGATAAAATTTTTAATTTCTTTTTTGTTGCAGATGCGGATGAAAATGGAGACAGGCAACCTAATAGCAGTCCAGAATCTGAAACCACACTTGACGGTGCCCTAGCGAAGTTAATTGCCGATAGAAAAAACCAGGAAAAAGCCCGTAAAGGTAGCATAATTTTAGCCAACAGCAATTTGCGTACTAAAGTAAAAGCCGAAACTTCAGGAAAAAATATCATCAGCAGATTGGATTATATTGTTCAAGGAATTTATCTGGGTTTAAGAAAACGGTTTGAATTTTTAAGAAATATTACTTTAATGGATTTTCTGTTTACATTAATTGCTTTGATTGCCCTGGGAATTATTTATTTTTCTTTGGTCAGTCCCATATTAAGTCTGGGAAGAAATATTTTTTATATTAAGACAAACCTGGAATCATTTAATGAATCACTCCAGAAAAGAGATTTCCTAGAGAGTAAAATTTATATTGAAAATGTCAACAGCAATTTAGACGAGGCTCAATTAAAATTACAAAGTATCCAATTTCTATTTGACCTTTCGCGCAATCATAAAACTTATCTGGAATACCAGCAGTTTTTGAGCAATGCTGTTCAGGTAAGCGAAGGATATGAGGAAGTATTTACTGCATTGGAACCCCTGGCACAGTATTTCCGGGAGTTTCAACCAAAGCTGACTTATAGGTTTACCGAAGGGAATATTTTATCGGTAGAACCCCAAAATGATTACCAGTTGTTGTTAAGTACTATGCGTAATCATTCCTTATTATTTAATATTGGAGTAACCCGTATTCAAAAAAACCAGGCAGATCTTCTGGAAAAAATTACATCTTTGCCGCAATGGATCACAGACCTTATTAAGGAGCCATTTGTTAAAATCGATAATTATTATGATGAATATGCAGGTTTAAATGATACATATAATTATTTACCTCAATTACTGGGTTTAAACACCACTCAGAATATGGCCGTAGTTATTCATGATAACGCCAGATATACCGCTGGTGGGGGAGAAATTTCCGGGATTATGATTATTCAGCTTTACAACGGGGCCATAAAAAATATTATCACCAGGAATTTTTCCGATTACCAGAATGTCAACGGTTTAGTTTCTGCTGAAGCATTCAGCGAGATAAAACTGCTGGGAAATAATGTTACAAATTTAGACAGCGTCAAAGCAAATGATCTTAGTTTAATCAGCGATACTCAAGTTTTATATAACAGTATTCAGGTTTTGATTGAAAATAAGGAAAAAATTCATCCAGACTTTATATTGGGAATTAATTTAAATGATTTTGCCGAATTGCTGAAAATTACCGGGGAAATCGAATATCAAACATTAAAATTTTCACCAGATAGTTTATTAACAAATATCAATTTATTGATGGGCAGCAATCCTACAGGAAGATTGCGTAATGATGTCATCCTTAATATCGGGGCAAAACTTACAGAAAAGATCCTTAACAATCTTGAAGCAAATTATCCCAGTATTTTAAGTTATCTGGCTTTTAGCAGAGCTAAAAATGATTTACGCTTCTACAGTACAGATTTGGAACTGGGAAATTTTTTGGCAAATATTTCAGATATTGATCAAACAGGTGATAAATTATTTTTTGGGTTGAATTATGACCAAAAAAGCCTGCTTATTAATAAATATCCTGTAAATACCATGATATTAAAGGTTAATGTTAATGCAAATAATTCAACTGCAAAAAGGCTGGAATTAAGTTCCAGCGGAGTTGACAACTTACAGAACACATATTTTTGTACCCCAAGCGGTTCACGCGATTTTACTTATTCCCAGGTGACTTCAGATAAAGTGTCAGCAAATTTTACGACAAATAAAATCTGCACGATTTTTATTCCCGATGATGATTTGAAGTACCAGGTAACCTTTAATACTATAGCTTTTGAAAATGATAACTCCGGTGATTATAATTATTTATTGGAGTTGGAAAACAGTTCCGGATTAACGGCTAACTACGATCTGGAGTTCAGTTTTGAAGTGAAATTACAAGTGCTTCCCCTGGAAGGGAATTTTACTAAAAACGGTAATAATTTTATATATTCAGGAGTTTTTAATGGTAAAAAGCAATTTGCTTTTAAAATTACAAAAACTTAAAACTATATTATGGCCAAATCTTTATTAAAAACTGAAAAATTCTCCATATCCGGTGAAGGGTTGCTAAAACTTAAACAGGAACTAAAACACCTTCTTAAAGTTAGCCGCAAAAAAATTGCTGATGAAATAGACAGGGCAAGACAACAGGGAGATCTTTCGGAAAATGCCGCATATAAATCAGCTTTAGAAAGTAAGGAGTTTAATGAAACACGAATTAAAGAACTTGAGGATATGATTAACAATTCACAAATCATAAATATAACGCAAAAAGACCGGATCGGATTGGGAAATAAAGTTAAGTTGCACAATATTAATCGGGATAGGAAAGTAACATATCATATAGTTGGTGAACAGGAAGCAGACACAGGAAAAGGCAATATATCTTTAAATTCACCTTTGGGAGTCAAATTAATGGGAAAATCAAAAGGTGACACTGTAAATATTGATTCACCGTCAGGTAAACTTACCTTTAAAATTTTGGACATAATTTAAATAATAATTATCAGAAATAATAATGGAAAGACATCCAGTGCCCCAAAATATCATGGATGTTGAATTCAAGCTATTCGGTTCCTTGACTATCAAACAGTTCGGGTATTTGGCTGCAGGAGTAATAATTGCCTTAATAATATATTTCACAGGGTTGCCGGAACTGGTAAAGTTTATTTTGGTGGCATTTAGTGTCATCATGGGTTTATTTTTAGCATTAATCAGGATAAACGGACAACCCTCTGCAACATATGTCAGTAACTTTATTGCAGCTTTATTTAACTCGCAGTCAAGAATTTGGAAAAAAGATGCCCAGGTACCTGAGATTTTAAAGGAAAGAAAAGCACCATTACAAAAAGTTGAAGACGAATTGATTAAAGATATCAAAAAAAATCCTTCACGTACCGCTGCTATACCCTTACAAAATCTTGCCAGAGAATCCATTGAAACACCCTGGGATAAACAGGAGGCAGAAAGATTAAAACAGATAGAAGCACATTTTGATTTTGCCTTAAAAAATTTACCACCTGCAAATTTAACATCGGCCCAGAAAAAACCAGGTGAGTTTACACCGCAAAAGACCTCAGTGGCAAATCAGTCTACAGTTATCAGTAATAATGATAACCTTGCTGGAAATAACACAAAACAGCCCCAGGGTGACCCAATTTATATTACCAAGAAATTTTCTACTGTTTTTAATCCTCTAAAAGCAAGTGTTAACCGACCCTTGGGACAATCAGCACCTGCAACCGAGAAATCAGATACGACAGATAATATCCAAACTGAAAAGACCCCAACAGAGACTTTTACAAGCAGCTATGCTGAAAAAGTTGCCGAAAGTGCCGGAAATCAACATTTTATCCAAGGTATTATTCGGGATACTGAAGGCAAGTCACTGGCAAAAATTACTGTTTATATTAAAAACAGTAAAGAAGAACTTTTACGAAAGACTGTAAGCAATTCTCAGGGCAAATTTTTCATTACAAATCCTTTAGGCGATGGTTTATACTATATTGATTTACAGGGATCAAATTATAATTTTGACAGACAAACCATAAATCTGACACCGGCCAGTAATAATGAATTCATATTTACAGCTTTATAAAAATGAGTTTTCTAAATCCTACAATTATAAGTACTCAAGACCATCTGGAAATAGAAGATATCCGGGATGATCTGGTTGTTCTTAAATCCGGAATTGTTGCCATGGTTATACAAACCAACGGTTTAAACTTCGATTTACTTTCAGAAAAGGAGCAGGACAGTAAAATATTGGCATTTGCCGCACTTTTAAATTCTTTGGATTTTCAAGTTCAAGTAGTGATTAAAACTGACCGTACCGACATCAGCAATTACATTACCAAACTTGAAGTTTTTAAATTGAAACAAATTTCACAGGCTCTGCGCAGGCAAATTGAAATTTATATAAAATTTATAAAAAATTTAACTTTGAATAAAGAAATTCTTGATAAAAGTTTTTATGTAGCTATTCCTGAAGTAGTAGGCGAGGTGCACAGAACCAGCATGGTCAAGCAGATTTTCGGTAAAAAAGAAAGAATCACCAATATCAGAAATTTATTGGAAAAAGCTAAGCCGCCGTTATTTTCCAAAAGGAATCATTTATTTAAGCAATTTAAAAGAATCGGGATATTTTCCAGACAAATGGCTAACGAAGAATTAATCAGGCTTTATTATTCCATGTATGATCCGGATAAAACGGGTGTCAGCAGAATGCAATTTACGACAACGGAGTTTACATCCAGTTTGGTTAGACCTTTTAATAATGAAGATAAACTGGATAAAACAAAATTAATGGCAAATAATTAAATTCATGACCGGTTTTTGATTAATGGGATTATTAGATTTTTTAAAAAAACCTGCAGGAAAACAGGTACCAGTACAAAATAAATCCTCCGGTGGAGTAAATCAAGTTCCAGAAAGCCGGCTGGCAGGTGCTGCTCAACCGGCTGCCCCACCAGCAGCTGTTCAAACAACAAGGCCTGAAATACAGCCGGATAAACCGCAGGTGCTGGTGAAAAGCCCAACAGATGAGAGCAGGTTGGAAGAAGAAGCAATTATAAAGTTCTCCGAGGGAATTCTGGATGTCAAAGATATCATTGCTCCGCCGGCAATTGAAATAGATTTTAACCATCTGCAAATTGGATCAAAATTTTTCCGTACTTTTTTTGCTACCGGATTTCCCCGCTGGGTAGGTGCAAACTGGCTGTCACCCCTTATCAATTTTGAAAGGCCAGTGACTATCAGTACTTTTTATTATCCCGCTGATTCTGTGTTAATCCTGCAAAGGTTAAAAAGAAAAATTGCCGAAATGCAGGCTACAATCAATCTTGATGTTGAAGCCGGTAAATTACCGGATCCGACTGTTAAAGTTGCCTTGGGAGATGCCGAGGATTTACAGGAACAAATCGCTTCGGGAAACCAGAAGTTTTTCCATTTTGCATTGTATTTAACAATAAGAGCTAATACACTAAAGGAACTTGACGAGATTTCCCGCAATATTGAATCCACTTTATCGGCTTTAGGGGTAATCATTAAAGTTGCTTCTTTGCAGCAGGAAGAAGGCTTTGTTACCTGTATGCCGCTGGCAACTGATAAAATTTACCTGACCCGCAATATGGATACGACATCTCTTGCTTCCACATTCCCTTTTGTCACTTCCGAGTTGACTATGGAAGACGGCATTTTATACGGAATAAACAAACACAATAAAAGTCTGGTTATTTTTGACAGATTTCAAATGCCG
>DATDWK010000120.1:0-12058 GCA_035289685.1 Candidatus Dojkabacteria bacterium | reverse complement strand
AATGAGGAGGCAGACAAATTTACAGCAGACTTAAAAATGTCTGTGACTGCTTTGAAAGTAACCAAGTCAGATTTAAAAAGCATAGCCGAAGAGATTGCCCGCAAGGAAAGCGGTATTGATAATTTATCTACAATCAAAGTCAGTGATCCTTTGGTGAGTGATATTGTTGTTACCGAAGACGGCAAAAACGCAACTTTCGGGATTAAGTCCAATGCCGGTGTGGTGTCTGATGTTGACGAGAATGTAATTAAAGAAGATATCAAAGGCAAGAGCCTGGATGAAGCAAAAAGCTATTTATCAGAGGTCCCTGGGCTCGATGAGTTTAAAATCACTTACAGTCCGCCGTTTATACCATTTTTCCTGCAGCGCATTCCGTCGGATCCGGAAAAAATTACTGTTGTAAAACAAGCTGCTTCAGAAAAATAGCAAAAAGATTTGAAAATAAACCTACTTTTGTGTAAGTAATTCTTTTGAAAAACATGATTCAACGGGATTTTTCAAGAATCCCCTTGACAATTTTTTACTCTATACCTTACAATTTGTGCGTGTTATCAGTTAAATAAGAAGTTTGCTAAGTAAGCTTTAAAATATTTAAAATTTAACTTTTACTCAATTTGTTATGGCAAAACAGACAAAATTAGTACCCATAGGGGGCAATATTTTAGTAAAACCCCTAAGCGAAGATACAGTTTCCGCTGCGGGTATTGTGCTTCCAGACACTGTGGACAAGGAAAAACCCCAGAAAGGCGAAGTTGTAGCTTTAGGTTCCGGCAAAGTAAACAGCGACGGCAAAAAGATGCCGTTTTCAGTTAAAGTCGGAGATAAAGTGCTTTTTAAAAAGTATTCTCCTGACGAAGTCAAAATGGGAGACACGGATTACCTGATTATGGATGAGGAAGCTATTCTGGGAATCATCAAAGAGTAAGCTTTTAAATACCCGTAAATTTTACGGGAATTTTTTTCATTTCTTATTTATAATTTTTTATTTCAAATATTATGGCCAAGAAGATCGTATTTGATGAGTTAGCCCGTAAAGCTCTTAAATCCGGGGTTGATAAAATTGCTGATGTTATCAAGGTAACCCTGGGTCCCAAAGGACGTAATGTCTTACTGGAAAAGTCTTTTGGTAGTCCGCAAATTACCAAGGACGGTGTTACCATTTCCAAGGAAATAGAACTGGAGGACAACCTGGAAAATGTCGGAGCCCAGCTGGTAAAAGAGGCAGCTTCAAAAACCGTGGAGCGGGCTGGTGACGGTACCACAACTGCGGTGGTAATTGCGCAGGCTATTGTGGCTTCGGGATTTAAAAATATTGCTGCTGGCGCCAATCCTATGGAAATTAGAACTGGCATTGAAAAAGGAGTTGCCGCCGTGGTCGATGAACTGAAAAAAATGTCCAAGGCTGTCAAAGGCAAGGATGAAATTAAAAAAGTGGCAGTTGTCTCTTCCAATGGAGACGAGGAAATAGGTTCAATTATCGCCAATGTTATGGATAAAGTCGGCAGAGAAGGAGTTGTTACGGTTGAAGAAGGCCAGACTTTCGGTCTGGTGGAAAAATACGTGGAGGGCATGCAGTTTGACAAGGGTTATATTTCCCCTTATTTTGTCACCAATCCTGAAGATTTAACCGCAGAAGTGCGCGATCCCTATATACTTTTAACTGACGGAAAAATTTCCGCGGTAAAAGACATGCTGCCGGTTATTGAAAAAATCGCCCAGTCAGGTAAAAAAGACATTGTCATCATTGCCGACGAAGTAGAGGGTGAAGCCCTGGCAACATTGATTGTCAATAAATTAAAGGGAATTTTAAACGTTGTGGCAGTCAAAGCACCGGCATTCGGAGACCGCCGCAAGGAAATGCTCAAGGATATCGCTGTATTAACCGGCGGTACAGTAATTTCAGAAGAGCTGGGTAAAAAACTGGAAAGTGCCGAACTCGATGATCTCGGCAGAGCTGAAAAAGTTCTGGTTGGTAAAGAGGAAACCATTGTAGTTAACGGAAAAGGCAAGCAGTCGGAAATTAAGGGCCGGATCGAAGCTATTAAAAGTGAGATTGCCAAGACCGATTCCGATTATGACAAGGAAAAGCTGCAGGAAAGGCTGGCCAAGCTTTCAGGCGGCGTTGCCGTTATTGAAGTCGGAGCAGCCACTGAAGTGGAAATGAAAGAACGCAAAGACCGCCTTGACGACGCCCTGCAGGCCACCAGAGCAGCAATTGAAGAAGGCGTGGTACCCGGAGGCGGAGTTGCCTTAATAGATGCCAGGCAGGTTTTAAAAGATTTAAAAGTTGACGGCGACGAGCGTGTTGCCCTGGAAATTCTTTATCGCGCCCTGGAAGAGCCTGCCAGACAGATCGCCGAAAACGCTGGCAAAGACGGTGCGGTAATCGTAGAAAAAATCGGCAACGGCAAAGGTTATGACGCCAAAAAAGATAAATTTGTAAACATGGTGGCAGACGGTATTCTTGACCCTGTCAAAGTTACCAGGCTGGCAACTGAAAATGCCGCATCTGCAGCCGCATTGTTGCTGACTACCGAAGCCATTGTTGCTGAAATTCCCAAGAAGGATGATAAAGGCGGCAACCCAGGAATGGGAGGCATGGGTGATATGGGCGGCATGATGTAAGGAACACAAAGGCAACTTTAAGAATTAGTATTAAAAGGAGGCTGTTGTATGGTCTCCTTTTTTGTAAACTTTAAAAGTCATAATTATTGTAATATTAAATGTAATTTGTTATCATCCACATAATTATTAAAGGCATATTTTAGAAGATAAAAATACCTCTGTTAATCGTCAAAATCCCAAAATTAGTATTGAGCTGGGTTTGGTAATTGGTTTTGTAACAGTATCAATAGGTTTATTGGGATATGTCTTGGGTAAAAATACTCTTATACCGTCTAATATTTCTCCTTCTGTAAATGTTACCGAAAGTAATAATAAACCAACAATTTCAGTTACAACAAGCCAAGCTCAAATAAGTAGTTCAGTTATTCCAACGGAAGATGTCTATGCAGGATGGAAAACTTATACCAGCAATAATTTTAAACTTTCTTTTAAATACCCGTCTGATTTTAATATTAAGGAGAGTAAAGATGAAATAAATATAACAGGAGGTAAGAGGGAAAACGAAAGGACCTACTATACCATAAATATTTCAAAGGATTCTAGAAAAAAAGAGGCTCTTGATTATTTTAATTCTGACTATGAACTAAAAGACAGCAAAAAAGATAAAACTATACTTGTTGGTTCGCAAGAATATCTATTCAAAAATTCTTATTCTGTTGAAGGTGGTCCAAATTCAGATACACAGGGAAGTTGGAACGAATCCTGGGAGACTTATTTATCAGAAGTTAATAACAACAAGTTTCTAATAGATGTTCATCAAGATGCGTCAACTTCTAAAGATCAAAATGGTTTGGTCATTGAAAGTTTTTCAGCATCAGATTTAGAAATCAAAAATGGTGAATTACTTTTAAACAGTATTAAATTTCTGTAACTCTTTATAATATTCAGTTAAACTATCAAATCTGCATTTATTGCATTACCCTTGCAGCTTAGGTAAACTTTAAATAAGCCAATTCTAATAATTAATGAATTTATTAGTTAGCCATGCTGCGACTGCTGAAAAAATATCTCATCGATTTCTGGATCTGGTGGTACATTGTCAATGCCAGGGAGACAGTTATGAACTTATTACGGGTCTGGAGCTTTACCTTTTCCTATTTCAACATTCTGCCCATGGTCACGAATCTGTTCGTACCTCTTTATCAGGATTTCACCATTACGGGTAAATTGATATCCATACCGATCAGGCTCACCTGGGTTGCTGTAGGCTCATTTTTACAGTTGCTGGTAACGATCCCCCTGCTGGCTTTTCTGTTATTTTATCTTCTGTTGCCTTTAATGCCTTTGTGGGCGTGTGCCAGATATTTTTTAAAAATATAACATGCAGGTTTTGCACGGAACAGAAAAAATCGGCAAAATAAGGAATACGGAGATTTTAATTGACTGGGATTACCTTCAGAAAGAGTCCGGTATGCGCAAGGAAGAAGAAGAGTTTGACCGTGCCCTGGGCAGGTTTTTAAGAATTTTGTCGCTGGTAATCATGGCAGGGCTGGTGATAACTAATCTGCTGAAAGGACAGTTTCTGCTTGCCGGACTATTTAATCCGCAAAATATCAATGTGGCGGTTTTCTGGATATTTCTATACCTGTTTCTTTACTCTCTATATTTATTGCGCGACCGTACCAGGTATGTCGACACACTCGAGCTTTCCGAACTGGAAAAAATCCGTACTGCTTTTAAAAACAACCGACCACCGGTGCACATTGAAATCAGCGACTATTTTGACCACGACCTGCTGAATGTGGTGGATGATCTCTTGCGCAATCAGGACAGGCAGTTTTTAGCCCTGCTCCTTAATGAACTGGCCAGATATGCCCTGGTGCAGAAAGCTATAATTAGGCTAGGTTTGTCTTCGGACCAGTTTGTGGACATTATTAAAAAGCTGGAAAAAAGCAAGAATATCGATAAAGATAAATGGGCCGAACCTTTAATGTTCGGGGCTTTCAATATCGCTCTCATTAATGATTTTTCTAAAGTGGACGAGCTGGCGTTATTCATATATCTTTGCAAAGTTCCCTTAAAAGATGCTTTACTCGGTTATAATGTTACTGAAAGCGAAGTCAAAGCCATGGAGCTCTGGGCTCATAATCTGGCGGATATTTCCCTTTACAGCAATACCTACCGCGACCGTAGAGCGTTAAAACCGATATCAACTGTAAACCGTGCCTACACTTCAAGGTATTCTCCGACTCTGGTGCAGTTTTCACGGGACTATACTGCCGAAGCAGTCCAGGGTGACTTTGTTTATTCCATTGCCCGCGACCGGGAAATAGACAACCTGATTGAACAGGTAAGTACTGGAACATCAAGCGCCACTCTGCTGATCGGTGCTCCCGGAGTCGGCAAAACCACCATAATTAAAAGTCTGGCCACACGGATGGTAGTGGAGGATGTCCCTCATAATATGCAGGATATGCGCCTGGTGGGTTTTGACTTTTCCAGGGCATTTGCACTTTCCAAGCAGGTGGAAGTATTTAAGGAAAAGATCACTAAAGTTTTTGCAGAGACGGCCAAAGCCAGGAATATCATCCTGGTGCTGGAGGACTTTGACCAGCTTGTCAATGTGCGCCGCGATTTTGCAGGCGAGATTATCAGTCTGATTGTCAAAGCTCTGGATAATCAAAATTTAAGACTGATCGCCACAGCCACTCCCGACCGTTATTCTAAGCATATTAAAGTCAACAGTTCGCTGGCAGCGCTTTTTGAATCTGTTTATCTTGACGAACCCAAAGATGCTGTTGCTGTGCAGATTCTCTTTGATATTCTTCCCGAGGTGGAAGGCAGGTACCGCCTTAAGGTCAGCTTTGACGCCCTGCAGGCTTGTGTAATTTTATCTCATAAATATGCCCATGAACGCGTTCTGCCGGATAAAGCTATTGACCTGCTTGAAGAGTCCTGCACTAAAGCAGTTGCCGATGGTTTAAAATTTGTCAATAGAAATCTGGTAGAGCAGGTGGTTTCTAAAAAAGTGGGCGTGGAAGTCGGAGAAATCAACAAGGATGAAGCCCAAATGCTTTTAAGTCTGGAGGAAGATCTGCATAAAATGATCATAGGCCAGGATGAGGCAGTAAGGGCAGTATCTTCTGCACTGCGCAGATCACGCGCAGGACTGGTTTCAAGCAACAGGCCCATTGCCAGCTTTTTGTTTTTCGGTCCCACGGGCGTAGGTAAAACCGAACTTGCCAAAGCTGTAACCCGCGTTTTTTACGGCGCAGAAAAATTCATGGTGCGTCTGGATATGTCCGAATACCAGGAAGAAAGAAACCTGCAGCGCCTGATTGGCTATGAGGAAAACGGGGAATTCCAGGGCGGATATTTGACAGAAGCAGTGCGTGTCAGACCTTTTTCCTTGCTGCTGCTTGATGAAATAGAAAAAGCCAATGCACGCGTGCTGGATCTGTTCTTGCAGGTTCTGGACGAAGGCCAGCTCACCGACGGACTGGGCAGAAAAGTCGATTTTAAAAATATCATCATTATTGCTACCTCGAATATGGCCTCAAAAGAGATTGCCGACCTGACCATGAAGGGCATCAAATATATCGAAATTTACCGCCAGGTTATGCCCAGACTGCACAATTACCTGCGGGTTGAATTCCTTAACAGATTTGATAAAGTAATAATGTTTAAGTTTCTTTTGCCAATTGAAGTTGAACAGATTGTCAACCTGATGTTGAAACAGGAAGTGGAAAAACTTAAAGATAAAGGCATAACTTTGCATTATACTAAAGACTTGCTCAAAGATCTGGTAAATTTGGGATACGACCCTGTTTACGGTGCCAGGGAGCTGCGCCGGGTGGTGCAGGATACTGTTGAAGATACTATTGCCAACCTGATTATTAAGGGTAAAGTTAAAAGCGGAGAAGAGATCTTTTTTAATTCTTTAAAGGAAATCAAAGTAGAAAAGTGAGCAGGAATTTCAAATCATATACATTTTTCAGTTTAATTTTTTTACTCGGAGCGCTAATTTTTTCCTGGGTACAGCCGGTAAAAGCCTTAAGTGATGCAGAGGTTAATAACAGGGGTTTTGGGGGGCCCAGATGGGACTGTACAACAGCTGTGGGAGTAACTACTTCAAGAGCAGATACTATTGAATTCAACCCAAATGGTGTATTAAATAACTTATCCTGGCCAGGTTATCGCAGTGAGTTTTTTGCTGAGCCCTATAAAAATCTTTGCGTTAGGGACGAGGTCAGAGAAGTTGCCGGTTTACATCAAACTATTGGTTATAAAGAAATATTTGTATGTATAAATAATTACCGTGTGGGTATTTCTTTTGAAGATAAAAAACCTACTCAATATGATCTGGGAATCTCAACTGACACAAGAGCATATGATGTATGTTGTCCTTCTGATAAGCCGATCATTTATTATACTGTGTCCAATTACATTGGATCCGCAGGTATTAGATTTCATAAAAAATGCTGTCCTTCAGGAGCTGATTACAGTTCCACTTTCGATGCTGATCCTAATAATTGCGCACCTGGTGTAGCAAGTGCTATACCGACAAAATGGCTCCAGCCAGTATATGGTACTTCTGCTGCATTTGCAGCCAGTGATTATGTTTTTTATGCTGATGTTAAGAAAGCTAAAAGTAGATTTACCTGTGATATAGATGGCTGTGTCCTGCAGAATGTGGGTCTAGACAGCAGCGGTAAAATTACCCAGACAACCGAGGGTTTAATTGATACACTTCAGCCTAATTCACCGTCTACTAATAATACATATGCTAAAGCAGACATTGAGTCGAAAAGTTTATACTGTGTTCAGCCTGGCGATAGACTGGACATTTACACTGCTCATGCGGATTATAAAGAAACAGTCTGTCTTGATGGTAAAAAAGAAGATGCTGAAGAATTTTACAGGTCAGGTAAAAATGCCCTGGTCAGTTGCAGGAATCTGGACGAACCTGAAAAAACTATTTGCGAGAAATGTATCGGTAAAAATACTGAATCTTCATCCAATTTTCTTTACACCTCTCTGGGGTGTATAGATACAAGCCGTGACGGCCTGATCACCAGGGTGTTTCAGATCGGCATCGGGTTATTCGGCGGTTTTATGGTATTCCGTCTGATTTCTGCGGCATTATTGAGACAGACAAATGATCCCGCCAAAATCCAGGAATCAAATGAGATGATCACATCCTCAATCATAGCTTTGATAGTTTTGGTTGGCGCAGCAGTTATTCTGAACTTCTTGGGAATCAATATTTTGGGTATTGTCAGGCCGGGTACCTTTACACCGTAGATTTGAAAAATGCCTGATGCTTTGATACATTATGATATAACTTATGTTTCTACTTAGCGTTTTTTATAAATATCAATGAAAAAATTCCTTTACGCTCTCCTTTGTTTTTTATTATTTTTAAATATTTTTCTTGTGGAAGCCGGAGCGGTAACAATCGAAAATCCCATCAGCGAAGCTTTTAAAGACATACCAACCGCGATCAATACACTCAGTTCATATATCAGACCGCTGGCAATTTTTGCATTTTTAGGTGTAACCATTTATGGAGGTTTTACCAAACTTACTGCGGCAGGTGATGCAGAAAAAGAAAAAAAGGCCATGGAAATTCTGAAAGCGGGCATTATCGGATTTATTATAGTGGTGCTGGCACCTTTCATTGTTGGTATTATAGGCGCAATTCTTGGTGTACCCAACATTTTGACATAGCAAGTATGAGTAAAAATTTCTTGGCAAGAATATTCTTTGGTATAAGCATTCCCCTTGTTTTTATATCTCTGATGGCAGCAGACGTTTTTGCAGCAACGCCTATTCCGACTCCGACTAAGGGTCCGGGTGTTGACCCCAAATGTGCTGCTTACCTGCTTACTCATGATTACAGTGTTACTCCGCCATGCAACGAAGTCTGTGCTTCATCATGTCTGGAGTTGGGGCGCAGCTGTAAATATGTTGACGGAGATATTGTTAAAACAAATAACATATGTTTCGATTTGGAAGAAACAGCCCTGGATCCGGTAACCGGTTCCCTAAATATTTTCGGAATAGACATCCCTTATGATAAGGCAATTTGGGTACTTAGCCGGGCAGGCTTGCTTTTGGTATTTGCTGTAATATCCTTAATTTCGATTGGACTTGTAATACAGGCTATGTACCTGCGTTCAACATCGCAGGGGGAACCGGAAAAAATTGAGGAATCAGCAAAAATTTTCCGGAATGCAGTAATTGGTCTGGTTATCACCTTTGGAGCAGTATTGATTACCCAGGTTTTTGCTTTGTTCGTCGGTATCAGCGACAGCATTTTTGATTTGACTGTGATTCCCAAGCTGGGATTGATTGTAAAGCTTTCTCCGGAAGAAATCGAAAAACAGGTATGCAGGCCGGAACAAAAAGGTGTTCAGGAAGGAGTAGGCAATTTGTTTGTATATATTTGTGAAAACAATAAATGGATTCAAGCTTTTGGAGAAATAGCAGACGGCAACATTAACCCGGGTGGTTTATGTACTTATGGATCTGGCAGGCGTATAGGCAAAGATAAAGACGACAATCTTTATGAATGCAAGCAGGTCAGTACAATTTTTCCTTTAGCTAATGTCCCTTTGTGGATTGCGGTAAAATAAATTAAATTAGGATAAAAAAATGAGTTTTCAGCCGTTTTTTAACAAGTTTTTAAATATCATTGAAGTTCCCGGACCTTCAGGGAGCCCTCCATTATTTATTTTGGATATCCCCTCTGTCGAAGGAGTATTTGAGCGCGGCGCCTTGTCAACAGTGAGCTTTTTTATCAGTATGTTTTTTTCGTTGGTGATTATAGTCTGGATTGTGTATACCCTGTTTGCAGTTTTTAAAATTATCAGCAGCCAGGGCAATCCCGAAGAAGTTGAAAAAAGTTTTGCCTCCATCCGCAATATCTGGATAGGCATCAGCATGGGACTGGTATTTTTTGCCGTAATTGCACTGCTCGGCGCTATATTCGGTTTTGGCAGCGTTTATGACTGGAGCACCAGGCTGGCCCAGTGCGGCGGCTATCAGGGCAACTTTTATTTCCGCCAGGTTCCTGACGAGCTGGAGGTATTGAAAAAAGAAGGCATAACTTATGGTAGTGGTAAAGTTTACTGCTGCAGGGAGACTATAAACCGACCATTTCCCGCAGGAATTTATGATAAATACGATCTGAAAGCTGAAGATTTTAACTGGTTGGTATCGCCTGACGGTGCCTTTCCGCCCGGACCGCAGTTTGTCGACTGCAAAGCTGAGTTTGACCACGTACTGGAATAAGATGTTTTGAAATAATAATTTGATTTTTTTTGCGAATAACAATAAACTTTAATTAATTTAGTTATTAATATTGCTAAATCGATGTATACTTTGAAAAAGTTAGTATTCACATTCGTCAGCCTGGGTGTTTTTGCAGCTTTAGTGGAGCGGGTTTCCGCCCAGGGTCTACTGCCCAAGCCGTTGCAGGATATTTTTGATTTATTCGGTCCCAAAGGCATAGGAGCAGCCAGCTTTTTAAGCAACAGGATTGCCCTGGTACTATTTCTCTTCCTGGGAGCAGTGGTACTGGTTGCGGTGTTTTATGCACTGTCAGCAGCAATTAAATACATCAGGTCAGAAGGCGACCCGGGTAAGATCGAGGAAGCCCAGAAAGCCATTAAAGCGATTTTTATGGGTATTGCCGCGTTATTTATCGGGATTGTGGGCATCATTCTGGTATTTGTCTTTTTCAACGTCAATGTTACGGATCCATCGCTCGAGCAGCTGTATCTGCAGGCCGCAAGCAGCAACGGCGCGGTGCACTGCCGTGAAAGAGGTACAGATGATCCCACCGGTATTTGTCAGTATTGTGTAGAAGTATTTAAACAGGCGGATGCAGCAAATGCCCCATCACCCGCACCGGGTCAAACATGTACTAATTTAAAAGACACTGAGGGAGACGGTATTCTTGATGAGATTAGGGATTTTACCGAAGCTGGTTGTGCTGCTACTTCTGACATTTTTAAAGCTGGTGAACCGGCAAATGCCGGCAGGAACTGTGTAGATCCATCAAAAGGCGGAGTGCTGCCTGACATATAATAGATGAGTAAGGCATTTTTCAGAATAATTTTAGTAGTATATCTGCTATCTTCATTAGCGGTAGCCGCGACTTTGCATACGGGTGTTGCTGAGCGGGTATTTGCTCAAGGCGGCACAACTGATTTTTTAACCTCTTGTCCGCCGGGCAATGTAAGCGCAGAGTGCAATCCACCCACTTTCAGGCAGCTGGAATTCACCCTGGTTAGGCTAATTTATGCCCTGTGGGGATTTTCAGGGGTGATTTTTTTGGCGTTAATGCTGTATAACGGATACTTGTATATGTTTTCTGGCGGCGATGAGGAAAAAATCCGGGAAGCGCAAAAGCGTATGGTGCAGTGGCTCGTTGGTATCTTTCTGATATTTTTATCTGTACCCATTGTCAGTACAGTTATGAAGATTTTTATCGGTGATGGAAAATGTTTCGGACAGCTGCAGGATCCCGGTTTTACTTTTTTCTTTTATGATGTCTGTACTTCTGGTGATTCGCCTTTACCATCGCCTACTATATAAGCAGTTACCTTTACCGTCTATTTAGAACTATTAAAACCGACCAGTGCTTTATAACTCTGATTCGCCTTCTGTTTCACCGTCTACAAAGTTGTCCTTCATAAATGCTTGGTCCATGGAGGTTTCTTTCTGGTCTTTGTAAAGCGGCAGCGTAAATGAAAATGTTGAGCCTTTACCCATGTCGCTCTTGATTTCCTTAGTGCCGTTCATCAGCCGCAGCAGTTCAAAAGCCACAAACAAGCCCAGGCCTGTGCCGCTGGGTTGGGTAGAAGTAGTAGCTCTGCTGAAGGTTTTTCCGGCACGGAAGAATTTCTTGCCCAGATTTACCAAATCCTCCTTAGAAATGCCAACGCCTGTGTCTGTTACAGCTACTTTGGCAATGTCATTTTCCAAGGAAATTCTGATAGTGACTCCTCCTTTAACAGTATATTTAATGGCATTGCTTACATAGTTGTCCATAATTTCCTGGGTGCGCACCCTGTCTGCGTAAACAAAAACAGGCTGCTCCGGCGGTACAAAGTCAATGGCAAGATTTTTATTGCCCGCAATTTTTTTATGGGCTTCCAGGGCATCGTTAACAACATCGATCAGGTCTACCTTTTTTAAAGTCAACTGAATGCGGTTGCCCTCGACTTTGGTTGCAGAAAGCAGGGTTTCAATCAGAGTGATCTCCCTGCGCACTGATTCTATGGACATATCCAGGTATTTACGCAGTTTGTCGGGCGGCAGTTTATTGTTATTATAATCGGAATCCATAACCAAGAGTGCATTGCGCACAATAGTTATGGGCGTGCGCAGTTCATGTCCCATGACATCGATCATATCTCGTTCCCTGCGGCGCACTTCCTGCAGCTGGTTTAAAGTCTCCTGCAGATTTTTTTGAATTTCCTGT
>DATDWK010000119.1:0-4277 GCA_035289685.1 Candidatus Dojkabacteria bacterium | reverse complement strand
TGACTTAGATAATTTTAAAAATTTTTTACAACTATTTTGCAATATTTTTTAAATTCTGTTAATTTAAATTGAGTCTTTAAAAATTAGGATTACCAACAAAATCCGCAAAAAAAGGAGGTGAGAAAATTTCCCTTAGGAAGTTATAAACTATGGCCAAAAAAAAGAGAAAAGCCAAATCCAGAAAAGTGGCACGCAGAAGGAGTCCAAAAGTTCTTTAAAGAATTTTCTAAATATATGCGTATGTTAAGATATAACCTTAAAACATCCTGCCCGTTACTATAGGCAGGATGTTGAAGTTTTTCTTATTTGTTAATTTTTCTTTTTTCTCTAAAAAAATTTCCCAAGTGAAATTTTTTGATACACATTTATCCTTATCTGGCAAGACCATTAAGATCTTTGTACTCATGTAAAATTATTATAAAATAATTGATCTTATTTTAATTATTTGTTAGGCTTAAAATAATTAATAAGTGATTATTAAAATTCCAAAGAA
Organism: Candidatus Dojkabacteria bacterium; assembly: GCA_035289685.1. Lineage (GTDB taxonomy): Bacteria > Patescibacteriota > Dojkabacteria > B142 > OLB20 > DATDWK01. Next base: position 3,784 of record DATDWK010000119.1, on the reverse strand, counting down.
GGAGGTGATATTTTCCTAAAAAGGAAAATAAAATAAAATGGCCAAAAAAAAGAAAAAAGCCAAAGCCAAAAAGGTAGGTCGCAGGAGAAGCGCAAGACCAAACTAAAACTTCTCAAATTGTTTGAAACCTTTATGGTTAATATTTTAACATCCTGCCCAGGTTATTGGCAGGATGTTTGCGAATCCGCATCCCCACCTCCCTTTGAGTACCTGAATAATCCTGAAAAATTTTTCCCCTCGGATGCTATTTAAAACCAGTAAATTAAGTCTCCACTGGGCAGCTCCCCAAAAAACATATGTCCGGCGACTCTGGAGCGTCCTTTAGTTGTGGCGCCTACTTCATGGAAATTAGCTGCGCAGAATATCAATATATCTCCTGCTTTTAATACCACATCTGTATGCTGGGCTTTTCTGGTGTTGATATAGTAGCTGGGTTTTTGGATCATTTTTTTTAATTTATCCTGATAATCGTAATAGTATTGTGAGTCTTCGTGCTCTTTCCAGGTTGGCTGGTAATTATAAATGCGGGTAAAGCCTCCCTGTGTGCCGTTTCTGTAGCAGAAAACAAATGAACCGATTGTTTTAATATTGTAAAATTCCAGTGTGCGGTTTTTTTCCAGGTGATAATTGTCATAATCACAGTGCATTAAGCTGGTCAGGCCATTTTCGCTGCCCGTCCATTTCTGCAGGTTGCCGAAATTGGCATCTTTACCATGGTAACGGAAAGGCCGGAAGTGGGTGCCGTATTTTTTTTGATAAAACTCGTCAGCAATTTCTGCTACTTTTCTATGCACAATCATGCCACCGGCAAATAAACTGTCAATAACTTTCTGGTTTTTCTCTGTATAGTCAAAATATTTAAAATAGTTTCGGTCAGCATTTTGCTTTGGTCCGGCAAGTTTAAGCCAGTATTTATGCACTCCGTTGCTTCCTATATTTACCTCAAGCTTAGGATGGTGGTCAAATTTTCTAGCAATTTCCAGGGCCTGTTTTTCAGATATAAATCCTCTAATAACATATCCAGCAATAGAATTATTTAATACTTTTTTAAGATATGCCGGATTGAATATTTTATTAGTGGTCAAAACACTCCAGGATTTTTTTGTTGATTTTTGGGTTTTTATTGCCATCGGCATCATATTAATAATTAAAATCTGAAAATTAACTATACAATATATCAAAATCCCTCTTCACTGCAATTAATTTTAATTAATTTGATAATTTTAGTATTTACTTTGAGGTTTTGCTAGAATAAAACAAAATCAACAGTATTGATGATATTATGGATCAGACAGAATCGTATAAATTACCAAAGATTACTGATCAGACAAAAATTTCCTTTCATAAGCTAAGATTCGGCAAACCGGACAGCAAAGGTAATGCTGCCATAGTCCGCTGGACAACGGATTCGACAATTATTGCCAATGATGTCACCATGCAAATTGTCAAACTTTTAATTGTAGGTAAAACAGTTGGTGAGGTAAAAAATACCTTACAGTTGGAAATACATAATTTGATAGGCATTATCGGTTTTTTATGCGCGCAGGGTTTTGTAAAGTTTATTGATGATTATCCCTTTCCCGAAACAAAATCCGCCATTAATCCCTGGTTACCCAAAGTGAACAGAAGATGGTTTTCCTGGATAATTTCCAAACCCTTTTTGATGTTTGTGGTTTATGTAATTTGCTTTGGATTAGTAATTACCGTTTTTAACTCTGGATATCTTCCCAATTACACTGATTACTACTGGACTGACGACCTGCTGCTGGTTCTGATGGCAAAAAATGCCATTTCCTTTATAGGTTTAATGCTGCACGAAGCCGCGCATTTTGCTGCTACTAAGGCTGTCGGAGGACAGGCGGTGATCAGATTCAGCAACCGGTATATTTATCTGGTTGCCGAAACCGAGCATTACCACCTGGCTCTGGTACCCAGAAAAAAAAGACTTTATGTTTTTTGGGCAGGCATAATATTTGATTTTTTTTCTGTAGCTGCAATTATTTCCCTGTTTTACTTCTGGGATATGCAGCAAATTGATGTCGGGTTGCTGCTTCCGTTGTTAAAACTGTTCATTATCAAGCAGTTAATTTCGATTGCCTGGGAGTTCGGTGCTTTTCTGGAAACCGATGTTTACAACTCGTTAACGGAGGTGCTGGATCAACCTAATCTCAGCCTGGACGCCAGAAAGTACCTTTGGAATAAGATCCGCAAAGTTACTGCTCCGCCCCTACTCTGGCTTAAAAAACTGCTGCGCGCCACTTTTCTTTCCAAAAGAATCACGGGTGAAGCAGATGACTTGAGAAATTTTACTAAAAAAGAAAATAAAACTTTTTTAATTTATGGAGTTTTTTATATCTGGGGTATCTTGTTGACTTCGCTTACCTATATTCTTTTTACTATACCTTTCCTGGTTACTGTGCTGATAAAAATTGTGCAGGAATTTATGGATCAAGTGGGCGCCAATGAACCTATTGGAGTACCCCGTTTTCTGCTAACCCTTTCTTTGGCTCTAATGGAGTATATTATACTGCTCTTGGTTATTGTGGGAAAAGGCAGGAGAAAAGAAGCGATTTTAAAATAACTGCTGAAAAATTCCCACTGGTATAAAATTTTGTGTTGTTAAATAACGAACTTCGTCACTATTGACGGATTTTTGCGACAAAAGTATAATATTTGCCATCGGTTAAGTATTTAGATTAAGTAATTTTTATTAACTGACAACTGTAAAAAAGATGGACCAGGAAATCTTGCAAGCATTAAAAAAGTTCGGACTTTCAGAAAACGAGATCAGGGTTTATCTGGAGACCCTGAAAAAAGATGAATTATCACCTTATCAGATTGCAAAATCCACAGGCATTCCCAGAACGACGGTGTATGATGTTCTGATGAGCCTGTCGCTGAAAAATCTTGTGGAGATTGAGCAGAGCAGCGGCCTGGAGAAACAGCAGACTCGGGTGCACGGCAAAAATCCCTCGATTTTACGAAAAATTCTCAAGGATAGGCGCGATGCAGCCACCCTGCTCGAAGCTCATATTGTACAGGTTCTGCCGGCATTAAAGGGGGAATTTTTAAAAAACAAATCAGACAGCAATTTCCGTTATTTTCCCGGACTTACAGGTGCGCGCAAGGTCTATTTTGAACTGGATAAATTAAATCTGGAAATACCGGTCAGTTACTGGTCGTATTTGATGCCCTTGGACGTGTTCGGCAGTGAAGAACTCAACAAGGATATCATCAAAGATACCGGATTGCGTAAAAAATACAATGTCAAGTCCAGAAATCTGATTCCCTTAAATGACTGGACCAGGCATGTACTGACTTACCAGACGCAGCTGGACAGCAATTACCTAGCGCACAGGGAGTTCCGGTATATAGAAGCTCCCATTTTTGAATTTTTTCTGGAGCTGGGCATCCAGGGGGATTTTGTCCGGACTGTGTGCACCGAAGAAAAAGAAGTCTGGGGGCTGGTAATGCGCAGCCATTTTCTGGCAGTCAGCCTGATGTCAATTTACAACTTTATGTGGAACCTGGCTGTCCCTGTTACTGCTGATCTGATCCGCACCTGGGGGGTGAATAAGTTTTTACAGGCGCAGCTGCAAGTTAATAAAAATTTTATGAAAAAAGCAAAGGAGAAATAATGACGGATAAAAAATTATTTAATAAATATCTGGGTAAAAATGAAATACAGGTTCTCAAGAAGTTGAAAACTCCGGAACTGATCCAGGAATATATTAATAAATCCATTACCTATGATCCTGACCGCGAAGACAGGCCAGTTTCCCAA
>DATDWK010000118.1:0-2314 GCA_035289685.1 Candidatus Dojkabacteria bacterium | reverse complement strand
GGACTTAGATTATTTAGGGGTTATCGGCACAGTTGGACTGCGGAGTATTATTGGCGGAGGTAAAAAACCTTTACTATTAACTGAAAAATCCGGATTTACTAATAATTGTTTCATCGTTGCAGTCACTTCAATCGGTTTTTTAAATGTATCTGGATCTAATCCGAGTCTTGAAGCAATAGAATTTAGTGCTCCATTAATTGCTTCAGGCTGAACTTTGTATTGGAGAATCGAAGGCAAACCTGTATCACTTACGAGTGATTTATCGATTTCAAGAGCATCGATTCCCTCTTTTCCTAAAGTTAGTCCTGAGACCAGACCTGTATTTAAATCAATCATTAATTGGCACCTGTTTACGGATTCTTCTTCAGTTGAAAGCGGAAGTGCTAATTCAAAATTACCAAGCTCTAATTCATTATGTCGTGACCGAATTCCATCCTTAAGTAAATCATCTTTCCAGGTTCCTGACTTGTGCTTTCAGGGGTTGGACGCGTTCCGAAATCTCTTTGAATTAGTGCAACAAAAACACCTTTTTGATCTAGCTAGCCTATATGTAAGGAAACCATAGGTCCTGCTGTTTCACCGGTATTTACATTTTTCCAGGTTATTTCTGTTGTTTTGTTTTCTACACGAATATTTTCCGGCGCTTCCTCTTTTTTGGATAAATCTAAGTCTATTTTTTCTAAAAGTTGTCTGGTTACATTGGTTACAATTTCTGTAGTTGTTAATCCTTGTTGTAAGTTTAATTTACTTTCATACAGTGCTTTTTTAATTAGGTCCGGTTGACCTTGTTGTCCTAACAGTCCATCTTCATTAATTTTCATATAATTTAACTATACAAAAATTATTTCAATTTAACAATACTTTAATATTTAATCCAATAGCTTTTGCGTCTTAATTTCGCTATAATATGCTGAAAATAATTTAATCTATGGCAACAATCAAAATTTCCCAGCGTGCCCATAATGCACCCGCTTCAGCTATCCGCAAATTGGTGCCCTTTGCTGATGCTGCCAAAAAAAGGGGAATTAAAGTCTATCATCTTAATATCGGTCAGCCGGATTTACCCACTCCCGGCCCGATTATGGATTATATAAGGCATTTTCCGGGTAAAACTTTGGAATATGCTCCTTCAACCGGTATGCCCGAAACTGTTTCTGCCTGGGCCTCTTTTTATAAAAGTAAAAACTTCCCCTACAATGAACAGGATATTCTGGTCACTTCAGGAGGTAGTGAAGGTATAATCTTTGCTTTTTTAGCAATCTGTGACCCTGATGATGAAATTATTGTTTTTGAACCTTTTTACACAAGCTACGCGATTATCGCTGCCATGGGTAATATTGTTTTAAAACCCGTAAGAACGTTTGCCCGTGACGGATTTCATCTCCCGGATAAAAAAACGATCGAGAAAGCCATTAATAAAAAAACCCGGGCTATTATACTCTGCAATCCCAATAATCCTACCGGCACTCTCTACACGGACAAAGAAACAAAAATGTTGGTGGAACTGGCCAAAAAGCATAATTTATTCATCATTTCCGATGAAACTTATCAGGAGATAGTTTTTGACAATTCAAAAGTTTTGCCTTTTTGCTCATTTAAGCAAATTCTGCCGCAGCTTATTATTGCCGATTCGGTTTCCAAAAGGTTTAATTCCTGCGGTGCCCGGGTAGGCTGTGTAGTCAGTAAAAATAAGGAAATTATGGCGGCAATACTCAAGTTTGCCCAGAGCCGTCTGTCTGTTGCCACCATTGAACAATTAGCCGTTGTGCCTCTTTTGCAGAATCACAAACAGTATGTGTCGGAAATAAGGAAAAATTATCAGAGCAGACGGGATACTGTTGTGAGGCAGCTCGGTAGAATTCCGGGAGTTACCTTTAAGACTCCTCAGGGAGCGTTTTATCTGATTCCCTCATTACCGATTGACGATAGCGACAGCTTTGCTAAGTTTTTGCTGGAAAAGTTTTCCGATAAAAAAGAAACAGTAATGGTAGCTCCGGCAACTGGTTTTTACGCCACCCCCGGTCTGGGTAAAAAGGAAATTAGAATAGCTTATGTTCTGGATGAGAAGAAATTGGTTCGAGCAATTGAATTATTACATTTAGCCCTCAAAGCTTTCAATCATCATTAAATAATTTAAAACCTCATGGAGAGAATTCTAATTAAAGACACTGTTTCAAAAATTGGTAAAGTTGTAACTCTCTATGGCTGGATAAATAGAAAAAGAGAACACGGAAAAATTACATTCATTGACCTGAGGGATATTACAGGTATTATCCAATTGGTTGATACAGGCAGGTTAGATTCAAAAAAAATC
>DATDWK010000117.1:0-2646 GCA_035289685.1 Candidatus Dojkabacteria bacterium | reverse complement strand
AATTTCTCCGATGAAAAGATATTATTAACTGCGCTGACACACCGGTCTTTTTTAAATGAAAATAAGGACAAAAACCTGCAGCACAACGAACGCCTGGAATTCCTGGGAGACGCGGTGCTGGAATTTATTATTACGGAGCTGCTTTTTCAGCAATACCCAGATAAAACAGAAGGGGACTTAACCAGCTTCCGTGCAGCCACTGTAAAAACACCTTCTTTGGCAGAAAGCGCCCTGACATTAAATTTAGGTGATTACCTTTATTTAAGTAAAGGTGAAGAGGCCACAGGAGGGCGCAAGCGCCAGTATATCCTGGCAAATGCCTTTGAAGCCCTGATCGGAGCCCTATATCTTGACCAGGGTATTAGTGCTGTCCGGAAATTCTTAGATAAGTATCTATTTCCGAAAATTAAAAATATCATAGAAAACCGCCTGGATATTGATAATAAATCCAAGCTTCAGGAGATTGTCCAGGAAGAGCTGGGCTTCACTCCGAATTACCAGCTCATCAGCGAAACCGGTCCTGACCATAACAAAAAGTTTGAAATGGCCGTAGTAATCGGATCAATAATGCTGACGAAAGGTATCGGGCAAAACAAGCAGGAAGCTGAACAGCAGGCAGCTGCCCAGGCTTTAAAATCCTGGTCGGAATTAAAAAAACAGCATTTTAGTTAACATTTCCTGCTGTTTCTGGTAAAATCTTAAAGAGATTTCACTTAAATCGTTTTTCAGTTTTATTATAATTTTATTTACTTTTTAAAATGATTCGCATTCGTTTTCAAAGGCAAGGCAAAAAGCATGAACCGTCATTCAGAATGGTGGCTATGGAAGCACGCAGCAAACGTGAAGGCCAAGTACGTGAATTTCTCGGTTTTTATAATCCCATCAGCAAAGAAATAAAAATTGTCAAAGAAAGAGTAGAGTATTGGTTGAACCAGGGAGCCAAACCCAGTGATACTGTAAGATATTTACTCATAAAACAGGGAATGATCAAACAGTCGGGTAAAAATGAGAAAAAAGTCTTTCAAAAAAAGCCGGGCAAGAAAAAATCAGCAGAAAAAACCAAGGAAAAAGTTGTCAGTATAATTAAGGAAAAACAGCCGGAGCAAACTGAGCCTAGTGAAGTGCTAAAAAAAGAAGTAACAGTGGAAGACAAAAGAAAATCTCAGAAAAATAGCAATTAGTTTAATCGATAAACTTTTAAAAAATATTAAATGCTGGAATTACTGAATTATATCTTAATCAACATCATCAAGGATCCCGAAACAGTAAAAATCAACAAAGAAGAAAATGGTCAGGATGTTGTTTTAAATGTAACAGTTCCCAAAGAGGAAAGGGGAGTAGTGATCGGCAAAATTGGCCGTAATATCAATGCAATCCGCAATTTGGTCTCCATTATTGCCCGCAGGGAAAACAAAAAGGTTTTTATACGGATCGTGGATTAAAACTTTATCTTAAAAGTACTTTAAAGGCTTTCTTCGTAGGTAATAAATCTCGACTGCAGGAAATTAATTACATCAGGGTTAGGAACTTCATTTTCAGATATATTGGCATAGACTTCTGCCGGATCAAAACCTTCATCGGCAAAAAACTGGTATTTCACTAAATTTATTTCACCGGCCCATTCATCTTGCGTAAGTGATTTTATGCCGTTTAAACCCATTTGATTAACTATAAAAAAGTCTTTACCCTGGTATAAACTGTTTAAAAAATTCCTGAAACCCAGGAAAATCCCTCTGATATTAAATTCGGAAGGTATTTCGATAATACCGAAGTTACCGCTTTCTAATTCGCTGATAATTTTTAAGGTCTCGCTTGATTTCGAGGACTCCAAACCTAGGGCATTAGCATTAGCACTACCTGCAATCCTTTCACGAAATTTAACCACTTCGCTGTTACCCGTAGGAACTATAAAATTAATTTTATCTATAATCTCCTGCATCTGGGCATTTTGATCTCGCAACTCTTCCAGTTTTGTAATTCTGGAATTCAAACCTTTATCCTTTTCCTTTAACACATCTATTTCATCAATGGTATTAAAGATTTTTTGCACGTTGGGTATTACAGCAGTAAAAAGTATTACTGCAAAAAAAGCAATGCTTAATAAAGGCAGAAAATGAAACCTGGCTTCTGTCATTACTTCATTAAAATCAACTTTCTCGGTTTTTTGTGTCCTGGTTTTTTCAATATCTGAAACAATTATTGATTCAATATCTTTTTCCATTTTTAAGTATTTAAGTTTTCAAATTTAAAAAAGAAATGGACACTGCCGCTTACTTCATTTAATTTGGAATCAAAAGTGACTCCCAGGCTTCTGACATCCTTGATCCCCTCATAATTGGAAAACCTTCTGATTACCTGGGCAAATTGATTATAGCTGGCCGTAGATAGACTAACGCTGAAGGCACCGTCGTCTTCGCGTCCATAACCTTTAATTTGTATACCGGCTTCAGTCTGCGGAAAAAGTGTTTCTGTCAAAACAAATACCACTTCAGGTTTAATGTCTTTTTGAATCACGTCAATGAGCAGGTTGGTTTTGCTTACCAGCTCTCCGTGCTTAATTCTTACAGGCAGATATTGAACTTCTATCTTATTTTCTTTATTTACAACAGCCTGCTGCCAATTAAGCTTAACTTTTTCTACCACCAA
>DATDWK010000116.1:0-5047 GCA_035289685.1 Candidatus Dojkabacteria bacterium | reverse complement strand
TACCAGTTTTCGGGAAAATCAAGGTTTTTAAGATATGCAAGAATGATATTGACCGTTTCATTTGGTTTAAGGTTGAGTACAGTATCCAGGTAGCTTTCGGCAATTTTTTTTTCAATTCCCTTACTGATCATTTCAGCAATTACGCCTTCCTTGCCGATTTTTTTGAGTTTATCAATTGCTACTATGGCGTTATAAGGTATTTCTTTAAGTAAAGCGCGGTCGTTAATGAGCACTTTTGCTTCATTAAATCCCAGCTGGCGGTAGATATCAAGAGATAAAGCAATAACTTCGGCATCGGCATAAGGAGATGCTACACCGAAGATATCTGCATCACACTGTAAAAATTCACGGTAACGGCCTTTTTGCGGCTTTTCCGCCCTGTACGCCGACTGGATTTGATAGCGTTTAAAAGGAAAAGGGATAGTCTGGTTATATTGCCCGACAACACGGCAGACCGGTACTGTCTGGTCATAGCGCAAAGCTACATCCCTGCCACCCGGGTCTTTGAATTTAAAAAATAAATTCTCCTCCTCACCTATTTGTCCGGAAAAAAGCTCCAGCGGTTCCAGCGTAGGAGTTTCCAGGGGATCATAGCCCCACGTTTCAAAAACTTTTTGAATACGGCTCTTCAGCCAGTTCCGCTTTAATGCTTCTTCCGGCAGGAAATCCCGGAAACCTTTTAAAGTTTGTATCTGCATTGAAATTCGTTTAAATAATTAGTGATTTTTATTATTGTCTTTTTTATCGAGCCTTTCCAGGGCCAGCTTTAAACCGTCATTCCCGTATTTGTAATTTTCGCTGACTTTGGCAATAGTTGCAGAACTGGCACCTGTTTCCCTGACGATTTGCGTGTAGGGAAGGCCTTTTCTCAGCATCTTTGCTACCTGCATCCGCATTTTCAAAGTAAGTTGCTCGCTTTTGGTAAGTAAATCAGATAAAAACGCAGTTACTTCATCCTGGTTGCGTAAATTTAATAAGGCATTTGCCAAAAAATCCAACAATCCTCTATTTTTATCCATTTCCAAAAAATAATATAATTTGATTTTACTTTAATTAAGCAAATTGAGCAATTATAATAAGGGAAGCAGTTTCGTAGCCCATTCTTCAGTCATTTTCAGGTTTTCTTCAGTTTGGGGGTCAAAATCTATTTTTAGACCAGGCTGTAAAATTTGGACTCCGTATTTGGCGAACATTTCCTCCAGTTTGGGTATTGCATCACAGAAGTGCTCATATGTGGATTCACCGCAGCCAAATGCCGCAAATTTTTTTCCGGTAAGCATAGTGTTTTCAGGGTTGGAAAAATAACTGACTAAATAGTCGGTCATTAAGTAGTTAATCAAACCTTCATCCCAGGTGGAAGCTCCAATAAGCAGCGCATCATAATCCTGGAAATGCAACTCGGGATTTTCAGAGACATTTTTGATATCCACTGTTTTGCCGATATCCGTCAATACTTTATAAATAGTCTGGGCAACCATCTGAGTATTTCCAGTGGTTGAAGCATATAAAATTAAGATTTTTCCCATTGTTAAAAGGTTTTAAAGATATATTTAGGCTAGTTATTTTATATAATTTTATATTTGCCTAGTCAAATTAAGTTATAATACTGCAAGCAGAATCTCACATGTTTGAATTTTTTTAATTAAAAATGTCTAAATTAAGAAAAATTTTGCTTAAAATAACGTAATTATCCCGAATGTATCTTTTTTCTGTTTTAAAATTCTGGATTAAAATAAATAACCTGGCTGCATTTGTGCAAAGGATTATTTTTTTTGCCCTTTATTTGATTATCCCAGGACAACTTCATCGGTCGGGAATTATGAAATCTTCCGCCCGGCTTGAGTTACAAGATTTATTGATGAGGTTTTTAATTGAACTTAATGAGGAAATTGATTTTACTTTAGCTTTCCGGAAAGATTTACATAATTTTATTAAATATTTAAAAGCTCAAAGAATAAAAACCGAAGTACTTTTACAAAGAAAAATACAGGAATTAAAATTTAATGATATTTACAGCGCTTTAAAGCAGGTAATAAAAGAGGTTGGCTTAATCGAGAAATCTTACCGCAAATTTCAGCTAGACCTGGTTCTTGTAGATGAATACCGCAATCTGGTTGATGCTATTGAAAATATCTTGGTAATTGCAGTGGTTTTTCAGGATAAAAGTTTATTAAAATTGCTTGGGCAAAAAGCTGGTAGATTATCTGCTATTAAAGACAAATATCAATGGGTCTTTAACCAAAAATTTCAAACGCCAATTGAATCTGCTATTGTTATTTTACATAATTTTGTTATGTCAAATCATATTGATGATGACTGGTTCAGCAGACACATTGATGAAAAACTAAATATCCCTACATACGCTTCCGCTGCTATTAAAAAGTATAAAAATGCAGAGTTGGCCAGGGTACATTTGAAAATTATCAAAAAACAATATCTTGATAAGGCTATTAAACTGGGTTTCAGTTCAAGTTATGTGCATTTTTTCAGTAATGTCTGTTTGATTTTATTCTGGCTGGACGGCTGGCTATGCGAATACGGCAGAAATCATCCACAGAGTTTTTTAACCAAAATATTTCTAAACAACTGGACACCCGAGCGTGAGAAAGCCTATATGTGCGGCATACTCTAGCTTAAGTTTCCTCGTTAATGGTATGATATATCACTTTTAATTTCTGGTTTATAAAAATTTTAGATGACCAAAAGAACAAGAATTAATTTCAAACGCGCTGTCTTTTGGATTGCTACGTTAGTTGTAGCATTAATATTGATTTTGTTGTTCACTGCAATATTTTTTCCCGACATTTTTCTGGTGATTATCAATATTCTCTGGATTATTCTCTTCGGTGTGATGATAATTTTCCTGGTAATGGGCGTGCTGGTACTTTTTGGCATGAAAAACCAGGTGAAAGACCTGCTGACAATTTTGCTTGATGGATCCTTAAGTATCATCGAAGTACTGGAGTTTATTGATACTGTGGTGCGCCGCTTTATCAAACTGATTAAAGATTTTCTACTATTTATTACTCCTTTGTTTTCTTTTGCACTGGCTACTGCTTTATATTTATTTTTGCTGGTAGATTATAAAAGTGTCGGTAAAACCAACGAGGTAACTGTTTTGACTATTGTATTAACCAGCGGTTTGGTTTTACTGGCCGGAGTATTAACTGCTCCTCGAAAGCAGAAAAAAGCAGAAGTGATTACCTGGTTAAAACAAGTAAGAATGCGTTTTGGAAGTTTTTTCAATGACTCCCTGGAAGTAGTGATACTGGTATTTTTTCTAACAATGGATGCACCATATTTATTCTTTTTGCCTGCCCAGTACAATAATGTTGAGTTAAAAGCGACTTTTAACGGAGTAAATATGATGGAAAGGGGTACGCTTCTAGACGATACATTCAAGGCAACCTTAACTTTAATAATACTTACTATATTAATTGAGATAATCCGCAATAGCTTAAAGGTACTGGTATTGGGAATAAAAAATTATCGTGAAGGCAAAGCTATTTTAGATAATAAGAAGATTATTTACAATAAAGTTTCTGTATTTAAACTGGCCCTGCAGCATAGTTTTAAAACATCGGCCGACGAATTTATCAAGTTCATTTCCTATACAACTTTTATAATTTTTGTATTTATCCTTTTTCCGAGATTAAAGCTACTTACTTTGGTAGTAGCCAGTTTTTTTTCACTGGTTTTGGATTTATTGATTACTTCGCGCATCAAATTCGCTGACAGTAGTGATCTGCTTTCGCGCATCATTGTCAAAATCTTCAGGCTTTAGCAAAAAATTTTTCACTATCAAGTTATTTTTTTTAAAATGATATAAAACTCATCATTGGCTTTTAAGTCAACAAACTCGGCTTTGAGTTTTAATCTTTTAAAAATCTGCAATAGTTCTTTTTTACCCCACCAGCGTTGCATAATTTCGGATTTATTATTGGATATTACATGCCCGTACGACTTTACAATAATCTGTTCCTGGGAAACTGTGAGCCGCTTTACTTTATTAAATTTCAGCACCTGCCAGTTTTGCAGATAAATCTTGTTGCCGGACTGGTACTGGTTGGTAAATTTCAATTTCGGCAATTTTAATAGCTGCGGATTATCAATATTAATTAAGATTCTACCCTGAGGCTTTAAAAGCTGCTTGATTTTTACCAGAAGTGTTAAAGCCTTATCTTTAGAAAGAGCAATTTCATTAAAGGTATTCCAGAAAAGTGTAATTAAATTGTAGTTTTTTAAAGGTAATTTTACCGAAAAAAATTCCTGATTTATTAATTTAATTTTTTCTGATTTTTTACCTAATTTTTTTTTAATAACTTTGATCATGTTTTTAGCGCTGTCAATGCCGGTAACCTGAAAACCGAGTTTTACCAGAGTAATTAAGTGCCTGCCCGTACCGCAGCCTATATCAAGTATATTTCCCTTTACCGGCAGCAGAGATTTAATTAAAGTGATTTCTTCACCAGTTACTGCAGAACCTTTAACCGGTAAAGTATAAAAATCATAGTATTGTGCTGTAGCATCATTGGGGTTGATCTTCATTCAAGAAAAATTCATTAATTTATTTATTGAAACATTTCGTTTGCAGGGAAATAATTGACTTCAGAAATATTTTTGGCATCGGCAAAAATCATTGCCAGCCGGTCAATTCCCATACCGATGCCGGCGACATTGGACAGACCACTTTTTAATGCGGCAATTAAATCTTTATCAATTTTTATGGCTTTTTTACCCAGTTTTTTGCGTGCTGCCTGTTCTTTTAAAAAAACTTCCAGCTGTTTTTGAGCATCAAGCTGCTCTGTGTAACCATTGGCAATTTCTTTTCCAACAATAAACAGCTCAACTTTTTCGCTTACCAGGGGATTTTTACTGTTAGTTTTGGCAAGCGGACACATGATTTTTGGGTAATCATATAAAAAATACGGCTTATTTGCGGGCAAGAAAGGCTCCACTTCGTTGAGGAAAATTAATTCAAAAATACCCTGCCAGTCGTCTTTGTCATCTATTTTGTATCCCCTGAACCTGGCGACTTTTTGCAGGA
>DATDWK010000115.1:0-2347 GCA_035289685.1 Candidatus Dojkabacteria bacterium | reverse complement strand
TCTGCTCAAGGCCACGCGCAGTATCTTTTAAAAAAATACGGTGACCAAGCTATTAAGCGCGGTGTGGTAATCGGATATGACGTCAGAGCCTACACGGAAACAGGAGTTTTTGACGACACCAGGCCCAATCCCGTAAAAAATTTAAACTGTAGGACTCTTTCAGAAGAGGGGGCAAGAGTTTATGCGGCAAACGGCATCAGCGTATATTTGCAGCCTACTTATACCTCTATTTCTTATTTATCTTTTTTAGTCAGATTTTTAAAAGCAGTCGCAGGCGATTTAATCAGTGCCAGCCATACACCCCCTGATTTCAACGGAATTAAAGTGATAGAGGACACAGGCGGACAATTAATTCCCCCGTATGACCAGGAGCTCATGGATATTGTTGTTAACGAGGTTGAAGCAATCAAAGTAATGGATTTTCAGCAGGCACAAACTTCTGGACTGATTAAATATACCGGAAACACAGAGCATAATGCCTATATGGAAGCAGTAAAAAAAGTATCCCTTGGCAACTACCGCAATATCAAGGCATTATTTTCACCCTACCATGGTACTTCGGCACAATCTTTCAAGATTTTCAGAGATTTAAAATTTGACGTTGTTATGGATCCGGTCTCCAGCAAACCCGATCCCAAATTCAGCAGCATATTATTTAATCTCCCCAATCCGCAGGTGGAGGAATCCTTTTATAATTTACAGCCTTTTGCAGAAGAAATTAATGCCGATTTGATTTTAACCGCTGATCCGGATGCCGATAGGATTGGTGTTATGTCTAAAGAAAAAAGCGGCTGGAGATATTATAACGGGGACGAAATCCTGATTCTTTCCTGTGCCTATTTGCTTGAGGAACTTCAAAAACAAGGCAGATTAAAACCTGAAAATATGATTATCAAAACAGAAGTTTCCACAAACTTTTTAACTGTGCTCGTAGAAAAATTCCATGTACAAATAATCGGAGACCTGCTGGTTGGATTCAAATATATCGGAGATACCATGAACAAACTGGAAAAACAGGGACGGATTGACGATTTTGTCTTTGGAGGTGAGGAAAGCAACGGGGCAATAGCCGGAAATTACATCAGAGACAAAGACTTTTATGTTCCCGCAATTGCACTTTGCGAACTGGCGGCCAGGGAAAAAGATCAAGGCCATACTCTGGGTGAGTATCTGGATATTTTGTATGCCAAATACGGCTTTTACCGCAACTATCTTGCAGAAATACTGCTTCCAGGTGCCGAAGGTATGGCCCAGATTGCCAAAATCCAAAGTGAACTAAGAAGACTCAAACCTGCAAAAATAGGCAGTTACGTAATTACACAAACAGTTGACCGCTGGGACGGTCCTGCTTTTCTTTCTGAATCAGACCAAACAAATAGGAACTTGATTACCTATACACTGCAGCCGCCCGAAGGAACCAAAAACATCCGTGTTTCCATCAGGCCATCGGGTACTGAACCCAAAACAAAAATATATATTGAAATTGCCAGGTTTCCTTTGCAAACTGGGGATATTAACGAAGAAAAAAATAAAATTGAAAATCTACGCGCAGATTTGGAAAAAACCTTTATGAAATACTTCTATCAACTTATTGGTATTGATTTCCCTGAAAGAGGCTTTTTACTATTCTGGCAAATTCCGGTAATGGATAAGTTGCGTTATTTTAAAATTGAACCGGAAATTGAAAAACTCAAAAAGATTTCAGATAAAAAAACTAGAATGGAAAAGCTTTATAACCTGCTAAGCTTCTTGGGAAACAACCCCATTGAGAAAGTTGACAAAGCTTTCATAGCAAAAAACCGCTCCGGTATGTTAGAATTCTTGGATCTAACAGTTTAACAAGCTTTTATCAAATTGAAAAAGTGAAAATAATAATAGTTGCAGACGAAAGTAGTCTAGTTACTGCGAAACACAATAAAGAACCACTGATAAAATCGTGCTTTAATATGTTTAAAGAATATTGGTCAATAAAAGATATCTTAGTTCAATGTCCGGTAAAGATTGCTGAAAAAATTAAAAAAATCCTGCCCAAAGCACAAATTTATACCGAACCTGTTAAAAAAGGGACAGCAGCTGCAGTTGGCCTGGCAGCAATTAGAATTGCCTTACAAAATCCGGATGAGGTTGTCATTGTGAGTTATTCCGACCACCCTGTTAAATACAGACATAAACTGCACTCGGCTTTAAAAGTTGCCCAAACGCTTTTCAACCACTGGAAAAAATTGATTCTGATCGGGGTTAATCCCACATTTCCTGCAACAGATTACGGATATGCCCAGATTGGTAAAGTGCTTCAGGAAATTAATGGCACCATCGCCTTTGAAATGGTAGGTTTTAAAGAAAAACC
>DATDWK010000114.1:0-2172 GCA_035289685.1 Candidatus Dojkabacteria bacterium | reverse complement strand
ATTTTTTATTATCCGGAAGGTTTTCTATAACTTTTAAAAATGCCTGCTTATAAATCATATCCAGGAATTTATTCGCAAATTCGCTTTTATTTTTTTGATAATCAATTATTTCCAGAATTTTTAAGAGAATATCTTTTGCTTTATTTTTCATATTTATTTTTAAAACGAGCCGGGTCTTTTTAGTTGGCTGAAAAATGTTGCACCTATCGAGAATGCTTTGGTTATCGGATAAATCGGAAGTCCCGTTAACATTTGACCTGCAATTCCTGCAAATTCTGCAAATTTACCCCATTTAAATAATTTTCTGGTATCTTCATGATGTTTAGCCCCCTGCCAACCGATTGATGTTCCGATTACGGTTGTAATACCGCCCACTATTGAAGCTCCAGCTCCTAAACCAGCCAAAGTATCGATACTTTTATTTATACCTGTTGTTAACTGGCCTTCACCGAGGTTGGTTAATTTTGCAGATAGTGAAGGGGAGATTTTAGCCGCAATATATTTACTTAACGGTTCCCTGTTCAATAACAATAAACCTGCTGTAACAATACCGCCAGGGATCAATGGCGCACCAAACCAAGTCAGAAGTTCTGTTGAGGCGGTTCGCAAAACAGTTCCGATTGCACGTGTAAATTTATTCTGTTTTTCCGCAATAAATTTATCTGATGCCATCGTGGCGAGATTGTGTTCCTGGGATAGATTTTCAGACTTTTCTCCAATTTCGGACATTTAATAGATTTATAGCATATTATTGACACTTTCTGGTACATTTTAATTAATGGCGAAAAAGAATCTGAGGATTATTTCTTTCATTGCAATTTTTTTGACTTTACCACTTATGATGTGGGCTGCTTTCCAAGTGACAAGTTATTTATCAAAGGCAGCACCAAAGAAGGCTAATATTGTGGTTGATACTATGAGCAATGACGGAAGATTTACGGGCAACTGGCTGAATTTTGCCCAGGGAGGGGAAGAAGTCGAAGGGATGCTGACTAATACAGTCGAGCGAATGAAACTATTAAATCCTAAATATATACGTTTAGACCATATTTTTGACAATTACGATATTGTGGGAGAAAACGGGAAATATAATTATGAAAAACTGGACAAAACGGTAAATGAAATTTCAGCCATGGGAGCAAAACCCTTTTTTTCGCTCTCTTATATGCCCAGACAATTTACGAAGAGCGCGAGTGTTATTGATATCCCCCACGATTGGTCTTTATGGCAGGATCTGGTCAGAAGAACAATTGAGCACTACAGCGGAAAAAATAATAAAAATTTAAAAGACGTCTACTATGAAGTATGGAATGAGCCAGATTTACCCCAATTTGGAGCGTGGAAGGTAAATGGAGAAAAAAATTACAATTCTCTTTACCACTATAGTGCAAACGGCGCAAAGGATGTCCAAAATACAAATAATTTTTCTTTCGGAGGTCCGGCTGTAGGATCTTACTATCCGGCATGGGTCGATAATTTTGTTTCTTATGTCCTGGATAATAATTTACGTTTAGACTTTTATTCATGGCACCGCTATCATACAAACCCTGATAAATTCAGAGATGATGCAATGAATATAAGAAAAATATTAAATAAATATGCGAAGTTTTCCAGTCTGCCTCTGGTTTTATCTGAATGGGGACCTGATTCTGAAAATAACCAAAACAGCAATAGCGAAAAAGCAGCAGCCCATGCACTTTCAACAATTTTTAAGACAGTAGATGTTATCAGTAAACCATTTGTTTTTGAAGTTAAGGACGGTCCTCCTCCAAGCGGGGGCAAATGGGGACTTTTAACTCATGAAAGGGACTTCGTTCCTTTGAATTTAAAACCCAGATTTAAGGCTTTTGCCGCATCAACTTATCTTTCAGGGACAAAATTAACTACAAACGGCTGGGGAACTTATATACAAGCATTATCGAGCCGCGCAATTGACGGTACGATTTATGTACTTCTGACGAATTACGACTCCAGAAGTTCAAACTGGGAAAATGTACCGATCACTTTAACAGGACTCTCACCAGGCTTTTATAAGAAAACACTTAAAAATATTACGACAAATTCGTCAGGAACGGCTGAAATTTCAACAGCTGATGGACAAATCAAACAGGAAATTATTATGCTGCCAAATTCAATTCAGCTTCTGGAGATTAAAAAAAGCGGAAATGTTTC
>DATDWK010000113.1:0-4730 GCA_035289685.1 Candidatus Dojkabacteria bacterium | reverse complement strand
AGGGAAATGACCGAATCCGGGGTTCTGAACAAAACTGCGCTGGTATTCGGACAAATGAATGAGCCGCCGGGTGTAAGAATGCGAGTTGCCCTGACAGGCCTAACCATGGCTGAATATTTCCGGGAAAAGCAGGGACGCAATATTTTACTTTTCATTGATAATATTTTCAGATTTACCCAGGCCGGTTCTGAAGTTTCCGCTCTTTTGGGGCGCCTGCCTTCTGCGGTCGGATATCAGCCTACTTTGGCTGAAGATCTGGGGTATTTACAAGAAAGAATTACTTCCACCAGCAGAGGGTCGGTTACATCCATGCAGGCTGTTTACGTGCCGGCTGATGACTTTACCGATCCGGCTCCGGCAACTACTTTTGCCCATCTTGACTCTACAATTGTTTTGACCAGGGCATTGGTGGAGCAGGCTTTATTTCCGGCAATTGACCCTTTGGCTTCAACATCGACCGCATTGTCTCCCGAGGTAGTCGGTGCAGAACATTATCATATTGCCCGCGGTGTGCAGAGTGTGCTGCAAAGGTATAAAGAATTGCAGGACATTATTGCTATTCTTGGTGTAGAGGAACTGTCTGACGAGGATAAACTTATTGTGGCGCGCGCCCGCAAAATCCAGAGATTTTTAACGCAGCCGTTCAACGTTGCCGAACAATTTACCGGAAGAAAAGGAGCTTATGTTTCCAGAGAGGAAACTGTCAACGGCTTTGCAAAAATACTTTCAGGTGAGTTTGACGGCGTGCCCGAAGGGGAATTTTATATGAAGGGAAATATTGATACAGTTGCCAAAAAATGAAAATCAAAGTAATAGCCTCCTCAAGAGAAATTTATACTTCTGACCAGGTACAGGAGGTATATGTGCCGGCAACGCAGGGTATTACAGGCATATTGCCCGGCCATGCCAAATTAATTTCCACACTGGAAATCGGGGAATTGCGTATCAAGTTACCCCAGGAAACAAAAAGTATTGCCCTGAACGGCGGCTTAATCCAGGTGGCCAAAGATGAAATCCTTATACTAGCAGACGAGGCCAGTCTGGCGGAAGAGCTGGTCAGCGAGCAGATCGCAGCAGCTATTGCCAATGCTGAAGCAAAAATTTCGGGAAAACTGGAGCCCAGTGAACTAATACAGCTGGAAAAAATCCTGCGCTACGAAAGATTTAAACAAGGTATGATTGACGGTCCCAAAGGCGTCTAATAATTTGCCTGGTTTCCCTTAACTTAACTAGCTTTCTGCTTGATCCACCTGGGTTATTGTGTTAATTTAATTATAATTTTAAACATATTAAATGGCAGAAAATTTTGTGATTAAGCTGGGCGGCTCGGTTATTTCGCGCAGGGGGGAACTGCTGTTTGATTTTGAATATCTCAACCGTTTGAGAAAAGTTTTAGAGCCACATTTCCCTTTAAAGAGGAAATTCTTTATTACTATGGGAGGCGGCCATCTGATGCGTCAATACAGGGATTTAGCCCAGGCAAATGGTCTAACCCGCGAAGCATCACTACACTGGATCGGCATATCGGTCAATAATTTGCACGCCCAGTTAGCTAGGTCTTTCTGGTACGACATTGCAGATTTAAAGATTTGTCAGGATGAAGATTATTTATCTGAAGATCTCTTGATTATCGGGAAAAATGTGAAATTCGGCGGAGGCAGCAGACCGGTAAACAGCAGCGATGAGATTATTTCAGGCTCCGGAATAGAATTGGATGCCAGTGGGGAACTATTTGGTTCAGGTGATTTTGATGCGCTGTTGGCTGCCTTAAAGTTAAATACAAATTTTATAATCAGTTTAAAAAATGTTGATGGAGTTTACAGTGCTGATCCGAAAAAGGACAACTTGGCGAAACGGCTGGAAAAAATAACCTGGGATGAGTATCTGGATATTATCGGCAATCCTAGTGAGCATACACCCGGTGCCAACTATCCCGTAGACCCGGTTGCAGCAAAAGTAGCCAAGGCTAAAGGTATTTCTTTTTATATTATGCACGGTGAAGATTTGGACAATTTAGTAAATGTCTTGGAAGGAAAGAAATTCTCGGGTACAATTATAAGCGATAATTTAGAGATAAAATAAATTAGTTATAATAATTAAAGTTTTTGTCATGGTTTTCAATATCCTGTTTTTTACCATGTTTTTCTGGATCTTTATTGATATTATGCCTGGTCTGGAAGCTCCCCAGGGTATTTTTGGAAATTTTATCACTGCTGTGCTTTTTGGAATCATCTATTATTCCCTGCCGAGTATTTTAAAATTTTTTAAATTTCCAGTGAATTTTTCCGGAAAATTTTTGGTGGGAACACTTTTAGTAATGCTGATGCTGCTATTGTTAAGTGCCTTACTGCCAAGTGTTCTGACAATTACCCCTGGATATGTCGGAGGAGGAGATTTTATATTTTTCACTATGCCAAAAATTTTCGAGCTGCCGACAAGTTTTGCCGTTTTGGTTTTCAGTTCTGCTGTATCGGTATTGTGTAGTATAATATTGGAAAAATACGGCAAATAATTTATTTGCAAATTTGCATAGTTAAAGGAGGTTCAAATGGATACTAAGAGCGTTTTAAATGTTGTTGAAATAATTTTAAGCGTACTGCTTGTTGTGGCCATTTTATTACAACAGCAGGGTGCAGGTTTGGGTGTGATTTTTGGGGGTGGCGGCGGTGAGAGTTACCGCTCGAAAAGAGGTGCTGAAAGATTATTTTTCAATTTGACGATTGTCTTGATTGTGCTCTTTATAGTAAACAGTATGGCTATTGCTATTTTGAGCGGCAAATCTTAAGCCTTTTATAAATGACGCTTTCTAAATTATTAAGTGGGACTAGGGACTTCTTTTGGAATTATCCGGAATTCCTTTTTTTGGGTGAAAATTCCTGGTGGAGCAGACTGCGCAGTTTTTATAACGAAGGTATTCCGGTAAGCCATTTTGCCCTGCTGATATTTTCCACAATGCTGCTTACTGCTTTAGTGGTTGTTAATGCAAAAGCAATATTGAATAGTAACAGCGATGTGTTAATAGAGGGCGTAATTATTGGTGTGGATGAAACAGGAAATCTTCAGCAGCTGAACAGGATCAATCCCTTGATTAACACAAATATCCAGCTGGAAAGGGACCTTAATGAATTGATTTATGAAAGTTTGATTGACATTGACCAGAATGGAGTTCCGGTTGCAGTCCTGGGGGATTTTCTCAAAATCGAGGAAGGCAGAGTTTATCAATTCAAATTAAAGAAGAACATTTATTGGCATGACGGCAATCCCATAAGTGCAAATGACGTGGCCAAAACTTTTGAACTTTTACAGACGCTTGAAGAAGATCCCAAAACCAGCACGATTTTTTCAAGAACTGCCATCAAAATGGAAATTGCAGTAATTGACAGCGAATCCTTTGAATTCAAGTTAAAAGGTGAAGACACATATATTCCCGAGCTTTCCTTTTTTGAGGGAATCAGTTTTAAAATTTTACCCGCACACTTAATCACGGATATTGACAGGTATAATATCAGCTTTTCCGATCCTCTGATTAACCGTCATCCTGTGGGCAGCGGTCCGTATAAATTCAATCTGTCAAGGAATAATGAAATAACCCTGGTGCGTAATGATAATTACTTTGGCAATAAGTCTGCGATAAAAATGATAAAATTTAAACTGTTTAAAGATGAAAATTCTGCAGTTGAAGCTTTGAAAAGCGGCCAAATACATGCGCTTACCGGATTAACCACCAATAACTTACGTGATTTGTCGACATTTTCAAATTTACAGATTATCAAGAGCAATATCATTTACAACCAGTATTTTGCCCTTTATTTCAATCTGGGGCAGAACGGCCTTGAAATTTTAAAGGATCAGAAAGTACGGCAGGCCATAGCTTTTGCCGTTAATAAAGAAAAGATTATTGAAACAGTACTGGGATTTGCCCATAAAGCAGACAGTCCTATTCCGGAGAACTCATTTGCTTACAGTGCTTCCAGCGCTTATCCTTACAATCCGCAGAAAGCCCAGGAACTTTTAAATGAAGCGGGATGGCTGCTGCCTGAACAGAAAAAAGTACGGGAAAAAAATGCTGCACCCTTATCCTTAACTTTATTACTTGTAAATAATCCAGATAGGAAGTTAATAGCTGAAGAACTACAAAAGGAGTTTGCAGACGTTGGCGTTGAGGTAAATTTGGAATTGCTCGATTTGGAGGCAGTGATTAACGAACATATTATTCCGCGCAGCTTTGATTTAATTCTTTACGGCGTGCAAACTTTTGTAGATCCGGACCGCTACGAGTTTTTCCACAGTAGTCAGATAGCCCATCCCGGCTTGAATATTTCTTCATATGCCTCAACAGAAAAACGCTTGACTGTAATTGGCAATAAGACAGAGCGTATTCCTGCAGTAGACGATGACTTGGAAGACGGCCGCAAAATAGTGGATATAAATATCAGAAAACGCCGCTACCAGGACTTTTTACGCATAATAGCCAATGAAGTTCCTGCAGTATTTTTGTTTCATCCGGTAGAAGCTTATGCAGTCAATAAAAGACTCAAAAATGTCAATATTTCTGCAATCAAATCAAGCGAGCATCGTTTTGACCAGATCAGCAGCTGGGAGATCAAAGTAGAATAATTTTACTGCAGAAAACTTTGCTTAGTTTGCTAAAGAAAGTATAATTTAATTAAGACTTCTCTATATATTTTACTTTTTAAGCTACAAATATGGGAGCTTTAGCTATTGTTGCT
>DATDWK010000112.1:0-4310 GCA_035289685.1 Candidatus Dojkabacteria bacterium | reverse complement strand
GTCATTATGAAAAATATAAAGATGATATGTTCCGGGTACATTCAAACTATTCGGGTGAAGAGTTTTATTTAAAACCCATGAATTGCCCACAACACATTCAAATTTATGCCAGCAGGCCCAGAAGTTATAAAGAGCTACCCTTGCGCTATACTGATTTTGCCATGCTCTACCGCGATGAACGACCTGGAGAGTTATTGGTATTAGCACGCGTACGTTCTTTTTCAGTTGATGATTGCCATATTTTTTGCAGGGAAGATCAAGTAGATGCTGAAATTGATGTAGCACTTGCCATGACTAAAAAAATAATGGATACCTTCGGATTTGCATACAAATACCGTTTATCCACCAGGGATCCGCAGCACCCGGAAAAATATCTGGGAGATTCAAAAGTATGGGATAAAGTCGAAGCGTGGGCAGTAAAAATAATGCAACGAAATAATATTCCTTATTTTAATGGTCCGGGTGAAGCCGCGTTTTACGCACCAAAGATGGATTTAATAGCCACAGACAGCCTGGGCAGAGCATGGCAGTTATCAACTGTACAAGTAGATTTTGTTATGCCAGCCAGGTTTAACTTGACTTATATAGATAAAAGTGGAAAAGAGGCTCCTGTTGTCATGATTCATAGAGCAATCCTGGGATCAAGCGAAAGGTTTTTAATGGTTTTACTAGAAAGTTATGCCGGTGCTCTGCCTGCATGGTTATCACCGGAACAGGTGCGTATTATACCCATATCAGATCAAAATATTTCCTATGCGGAAAAAGTAAAAGCTGAACTGGATAAAAATGGAATCCGTTGTAAAATCGATAGTGTTAAAGAAAGGATGCAGAATAAAATAAGACAGGCACAGGAGTTTAAGATACCATATATGCTGATTTTAGGAAAACAGGAAGAAAGCAACAATACTGTATCATTAAGGTACCGTGATGGAAATGAAGCAAAAGATCTAAATTTTGAAGAATTCAAAGCTGCTTTAATAAAACAAATAAATCAAAAAAATCTAGATATCAAACTTTTATAAATAACTATAATTAATTGAGAAATAAAAATTTACTCCTTTCAATTTTATTATCAATTGCGGTAACTGCATGTGTTAACAATGTTAGTCCTGAAGGTAATGTTCCCAAACCGGAAGGCTCCTTGGAACCTGCTCCTGAATTATTTGCGGATAGTCAGTTGTTAATGGATAATTTGAGAATTTTAATCAGGACCGTTCCAAGCTTTTGTAGGTATATGACACCAAGTGGCGAAAATTCTAATCTGAATTATAGAGCAGATACGGATAATACATTGGTTTACTTTTGGGATCCCATTTCCGGCAAATTCATACCTGATCCTGTATTAAATCCTGACTCTCTTGAAATTTTGGCTGAGATGCAATCTACTTTCAGACAACGAATGACAAATGCCTGTATGGGTATTGGTTTATCTCAAGAACTTGGTCCTTAAGAGTATAAAGCAAATATTATCTCAAAAATAAACTTTCCTTTCTTTTATTCTAAGGTAAGATGATACCGTATCTATTAAAGTTATAGGAATAATTTTATTAAAAGATTTTTATAATTTGATCTGATTCTAAACTCATAAGGTAACTTTTAATATCGTATTTGATCGTATTTTATCATAGTTTATCTCCTCAAATTGTGGTAAAATCAACGTTTATGCCTATATTTAAAACAAATTTATGGAGCAGGTTAAACAGGAAAATTTAAGGAATATTGCCATTATTGCCCATGTTGACCACGGGAAAACTACTCTTGTCGACGCTTTTTTAAAACAGGCACATTTATTCCGGGATAATCAAATAGAAATGCAACAGGAACTGATTTTAGATTCCGGCGAGTTGGAAAAGGAAAAAGGCATTACCATTAAGGCCAAAAACGTTGCCATACGCTACCGGGATTATAAAATCAATATTATTGACACCCCGGGGCACGCAGATTTCAGCGGGGAGGTGGAACGGACTCTTAACATGGCTGACGGCGCTCTCTTAATAATCGATGCACAGGAAGGTCCTATGCCCCAGACTGAATTTGTCCTTAAAAAGGCTTTCGAACTTGGTTTAAAAATTATTGTGTTGATCAATAAAATAGACAAGAAATTTGCCAATGTACCTAAAGTAATTGATAAATTGCATGATTTATTTCTCAAACTTGCAGTGAATTCAGAGCAATTAGATTTCCCAATGTATTATGCCATCGGCAGGGAAGGTAAAATCTTTTATGAAATGCCTGAAGGAGATTTGACTGTGGCCAACTCAACAACCGGAGATCTGACCCCGCTCCTGGAAAAAATTATAGAAGATTTTCCGGCTCCAAAGGGTGATCCTGTTGCTCCGTTACAGATACAGATCAACGCGCTTGATTATGACAATCATTTGGGTAGATACCTGATCGGAAGAATATTCCGGGGAACTGCCAGGATCGGAGATTCTGTTGTAATACTCCACTCAAAAGGCAGCCAGGAAATAAAGGAAACCGGAAAAATTAAAAAGATCCTGGTGCGTGAAGGATTGGAGTTTATTGAAGTAAATTCCGCAATTGCCGGTGAAATAGTTGCAATAATAGGCATTGAATCCATGGCAATCGGAGGAACTATTTGTACGGTACAAAATCCGGAACCCTTGCCGGATATTAAAATTTCTCCTCCGGCAGTAAAAATCAAATTCGAGGCCAATACTTCGCCTTATGTTGGTAAGGAAGGCAAATTTGTCACAGCAACACAACTTGCTCAAAGGTTGGAACTTGAAAAAGCCAACAATATCAGCCTGAAAATTAACCCTGCTGATGGCGGTGGTTATTTTGTAGCCGGAAGGGGCGAACTCCAGCTGTCAATTTTAATTGAAACACTGCGCCGGGAAGGTTACGAATTCCAGGTAAGAAAACCCGAAATTATCCTGCAGATGATAGATGGAGTAAAATCTGAACCCAAAGAAGAATTAATTATTGATACCCGGGAGGAATATATCGGCACCATTATTGACTTCCTTAATAGGCATAAAGGAGAACTAGTCCATATCGAAACAGAAAATGGATTGACCCGTATTACATACAAAATTTTGACGCGCAATCTTTTCGGCTTGAGAAGCCATTTACAGGCAGCTACTAAAGGCAATGTTGTTTTGAACCACTATATATCCGAGTATGTACCTTACACTAACCAGCCGGAACTTTACCGCAAAGGAGTTTTAATCGCTTCTGAAGCTGGAACTGCCATGGGTTACTCTCTTAACACTGTGCAGGAGAGAGGAGATCTCTTTACTTCAGCAGGTACACAGGTCTATGAGGGAATGATAGTGGGTATGAATAAGTATGACCAGGATATGGAAGTCAACGTTACCAAACAACGCCAAAAATCCGGTGTTAGGGTCAAGCATGACGAAATTACCCAAACCACTCTTAAACCTATCATTCCGATCACTCTGGAATTTGCCCTGGTATTTATTGCCAAGGATGAAATCCTGGAAATTACACCGAATAATCTGCGCTTGCGCAAGGCTTATTTAAGCAAAAACGAACGTGTTTGGTCTAAAAGAAAAAATTTGAGCGAATTTGCCAAAGTACAAATTAGTGCTTAATTTCCATTAACTAAAATCCTTCATTCAGCATTGCCTGCAGCTGCTATTTATCTTATAATTTAGCCGTCTAATGCGAGAGTAGTTCAGTTGGTAGAACGTCTGTTTTCCAAACAGAAAGTCGCGGGTTCGAGACCCGTCTCTCGCTTTTTTAAAATTATTTATAGTGACTTGAAATCACACGATTATAAAAAATTCTCCCAAGAATATTCCAAACTAGACATTTCCGATACTTTTTATTTAGGTTACCGAGATGTACCCGAATTATTAAAGCAATATACCAAAGGTAAAAAAGCGTTAGATTTTGGTTGCGGTTCAGGCCGCTCTACCAGGTTTTTAAAACAATTAGGTTTTAAGATAACAGGGGTAGATATCAATCCGGATATGATCAAGCAGGCTATGAAACTCGATCCTGAAGGAGATTATCGTCTGATGCAGGAAGGTCATATCCCTTTAGAAAACGAATCTTTCGACCTGGTTACTGTATTTATTATGTTAATGGAAGTCCCCAATCTAAAGAAAATGAAAATTATCTTTTCAGAAATACACAGAGTTTTAAGGAAAGATGGCATTGTCCTGATTATTACTGATGCCGAAAATATGTATCAGCATGAAGCTGCTTCGTTTACATTTAAATTCCCCGAGAATAAAAATATCAAAAGCGGTATGCAGGTAAAATTAAAGTTCAGAGGCGGCAAAATTGTCTTTTTCGACTATTATTGGACTGAGTCAGAT
>DATDWK010000111.1:0-19122 GCA_035289685.1 Candidatus Dojkabacteria bacterium | reverse complement strand
CCTTTTCTGGTCAGGTAAGCTACGTAATTACCGCAACAGCCGCAGGTTGGAGACATATATACAGTAGCTTCCATGCCGGAAAATTTGCTCGGCTCTCCCGGTGCTGAAAGAGCAACAACTATAAAGAGCACCACCCCAATAACTCCCCCGACAAAAATAAGATTTTTAAACTTTTTCATAATTTATCATAAAAAATAAATTAATATATTCCCCAATTTTAAAGTACAATTATACTCCGCAGCCGGTACCGCTTCTGGGAGCGGAATTTCCCGCACCTGACTGGGTTTCACTTTCCAGTAATTTCTTAATATTTGTCCAGCCCGACGCCGATGAAAAATCTTTTCCCAAAATTTTTTCTGCGTCTAAATCCTGAAAGCTTTTACCTTCCTTTTTCTGAAAATACTCAGCTAAATCAAAATATGTTGCAGGAAACCAATAAGCATTGATATACTTGGCAGCCTCAAACATGGTATCTTTATCAGCGCCGTTCGCTGCCATCAGCTGAAGGATTCCCAGCAATGCCATGCCGTGATTGCAATCGGGAAACGAGGTCGGATTATTACAGCAGGGACGGTAAATCTGGCTGCTCACCTCTTCTACCAGTTTTTGCTGTGAAGCAGTTAAGGTAATCAGACTATCTTTAGCATAATAGTCAAGGACATTACCTGATTCACTTAATGACCAGCCGCCGGTAGAGGCAAAATTACCGATCTTTTCCAGCCCGCCGTATTTCATTAAATCCCCTTGCTCCAGCACCGCATTTTTATTGCCTAGGCCTACTGCCCAGAAAAAATTTAAAAGAAAATATGAATTATCTGCATTAATGGTAATTTCTTCATCGGAGCCTTTAGTAAGAATATCAATTTGTTCATCATTTAAAGGATTACCCGAACTTTCATAAACTGAAGTGAATTTATCCAAATCAATGACGCCGCTTTTTAACATTTGTGGACCTAAATCACCGTATTTAACCTTAAGGTTAAATCCTGACTGCGGATTAATTTGGGAAAATATTTCTTCCACAAGAGCTGTATCTGTAGCGGGACTGGCTTGCTTATTTTCCGCACCCACATTGAGATTCGGACTAATTCTCGGCAAAAATATCGTCAACAAAATAAATGCTACCAGCAATACCAAAGGAAGAATCTGTTTAAATTGATAATTTTCTAAGTTTAATGAGACCGAACCTTTGCTAAAAGTTATAAATTCCTTTTGTTTAATAGGTCTATTATCCGACAACTTTCTACCTGCACTATAAAAAAGATAAAGCAGAACAAAAGTACCGAATATCTTTGGTTCAATGCGCTCAATATTAAAAAAAATGCTGAATGCTGCGATTAAAAAGGTCCCCAGGTTTAATAATAAGCTTCCCCTCTTCTGTTCATTCTGTAAATAAACACTTAAAGAAGCCGTAATGCCGATTGTTAATGCCAGCATTATGCTTACTAAAATAAAAACAGCAGTGAAAAACTGCGAATTTGACTGTGTAAACTCTTCCCAGGATTGATTTCTGCTGAAAAAAATATAGGAAAATGCCAGAAAATTGGCAGAAAATCCTAAAATAATACTTTTTGAGTAATGTCTGCTCAGTATTTTACTTAAAATTTTTTGAAAACTTTGCATTTTAAAATATTTAATAATAAAAATTGATACCTATACCCCAGGTATAGGTATACTACAAACTGAAAATTAAAACAAGAGAAAGAGGACAAATAAAAAACTATATGATCGGAATTATACCCCTAGAAATATGCTAAAATTCAAGCTTGACTAGCTAAGTTAGCCAAGTTATTTATTACTATTTAAAAGATTTATTTTATGCTATTAGAGAATGGAGCATCAAAAGAAATTTCTCGGAGAGGTTTATTTAGAGTCGGCTGGAAGCTGCTAAAAATTGCAGGAGTTATTTCACTAGGAGGAGTTGGTCTTTATACATGGGGAAAAGCAACTCCCGAAGCACAAGAAATTGATGATGAATATCCTTTTCCAGGATGGCTTTATGCCAGACACCCCGCATTGATCCGCCCGCCGCTTATAAATGCAGCAAAGGGCAATGCAGAATTTTATACTTTCTATTCACTTTACGATCCAATTGTTAACGAAGCTACCAACGAATGTTTTGTAGATTTTTTTCAGCCAAGGAAATCCCCCCGCAGGCTTGGAGATATTTTCCTAAGCCAGTTTCAAATCTGCCAAAATATCTTGAGTAAGTCATTTTCTCAAATTCATGCCGATAAAGAACACCCTCCATCTCTTGAAAATACCCTTTTTTTAACAGCTATAACATTGGGCGCCACCTTTAATATTAACTATTCCCTTGAAGATCTTAAAAAAATAGGTGTTGATATTTCCAAAATAAATCCTTACAATGGCAAGCCATGGTTAGGTCAGGAGTATCAAAAGGCACTTCCACATATTTACCCTGTACCCTATACTGATGAAGATAACCTTACGGAAACAGATAAAAAGGGGCGTTATGACGGAGCAGACAGAGCTGCTCATGCTATGGAACAATTATCTATGCTTTTGGTTTACTCACATGCACGTATTTATGGGTTATCTGAAGCCGTTCGGATACCCAATGCCGCACGTGCTAAAGTCCGAGCGCAACCTTCGCTAGAATCGGAAATTGATCAATTAAGCGAAGATGGTGGTGAAATGAATGAGTTAATAGAGTCAGCAGATTATTTGTCGGGAAATACTATTACTGATGAAAATGGCAATAAGTCCGTTTCCGGAAAATGGTTTGACCCTACCACACCATTTGATCTTGAAGCTAACCGGATCGGCAAGAAAACAGCTAAAATGCTGCTTTACGACCCTGAAAATAAACCGCTAGCCTGGGCCCAAGTAACAGCAGCTGCAGATTATCTAAATAAAAAGGAATTCTCCCAACCTTATCAAGCTGCTATAATACCACCCATTACTTTAAAAAGCGTCCTGCAGAAACTATTTGTCTTTTAAACCGCCAGTTTCTTGGACTGCAGGGAAGAAACCTTTAAACTTAGATTAAAAAATGTCCACCGACGACTATCTGACTTGTCAGCAGGGAGGAGCCTTACTTAACATTGCTGAAAAATATTCCGTTGACGACTGTCAGACTCTTGTCTGCAAGGAGAAAACGGAAATTTTTCAGCTTATTTCTCCTCCCAGTGCCACACCCCGTCCCAACCCGGTAGCTTGGCAACAATATGTGCGTGCTTTAATAGTAGTTTGCTTGGTCCATCATCATACTTGCGGATCAGTTTGCGGAAATATTTTTTGGCGGTATCAAAATCCTTTGCTTGATAAGCAGCAAACCCCGTCTGATACCATAATTTTTTCTGTTCGTGTGCTTTTGAGCGTTCAAATACCTGGTAAATATCCATGGCAAGTTTTCTGCCCTTAACTGTAATCCTGTCCAAAATCCTAGTATCTAAATTCAGCGCTTCCAAATCCACTCCTTCCAAAGTTGTTGCACTGACAATAATCTGGGCACGGTAATGTTTGGTTAACCCTTGCAGGCGCGATCCAATATTCACATTATCTCCCAGGACAGTGTAATCAATGCGGTGCGCTCCACCGATATTGCCGACTACCATATCCCCGGTATTAATGCCGATACCGATATATAGATGCGGCAGCTCGTTCTCGAGCTCCAAATTAAACCGTTCCAGCTCATCAGAAATCTCAATGGCAGTTTTTAAAGCCTTGGTCCGATGGTCGGGATCAGATAAAGGAGCATTCCAAAAAACCATGATCTCGTCACCGATAAATTTGTCTATAGTGCCTTCATTTTTTAAAATAATTTCAGAAGCCCTGCCCAGATAAGTATTAAGAATATCTAAAAGTTTATTCGGATCCATTTTTTCTGACAGGGAAGTAAAGCCGCGGATATCACTAAAAAATACCGTCATTTCCTTGCGCTCTCCTCCCAACTTTAATAAGTCAGGATGGCGTTCCAGCTGTTCCAACAACTTCGGATTGATATATCTTCCGAATGCCCCTTCTATAAATTGTTTCTGCATTCTTTCCGTAAGATATTTATAGGCGATCATATAGACATAATTTGTAATGACTGCCAGCAGGGTAAAAATAATGCCCCAATTAATTTTAAATTCGAAAAGAAAAACTCCTACGATTGTGGTGCCAATCAGTAAAAAAAAGAAGATTATCAAATCCTGCTTATTTGAACGGGTGCGTTTGTAAAAATACAGCGAAATTAAATTAAATACACCGATTATAGAAATCCCCAAAATGGCATTTACTTCCGAATGAAACTGATTATTGAGAAAAGAATTTAAGATATTCGCATGGATTTCCACTCCGGGAAGCGCCTGGCCCGTAACAGAGAAAAAATTGTCATTTAAATTTGACCTTAAATCCACGGCAGTTGAGCCTACCAGGACAATTTTATCTGCAAAAGTATCCCGGGAAAATTTTCCTGTTAAGACATCTTTGGCGCTGATTTTTTCGAATTTATCATCAGAATAACTGAAGATCAGACTGCCGTCGCCAGCCCGGTTTGCCGTGATATTACGCAGGTTCAATTCTTCTCCGCAAAAATCAGGATCACTGCGCGAATAAATGGCAAAAGTTTTCGCAGCCAGGCTCGGCTCGCAAGTTCCGTCCGGGAAAATATTACCCACATAGGTTCTGCGGATTTTCCCGTCAATATCTGTAGAAAAATTTACAAAACCCGTATAAAGATTATCTGCCGTAATATCAGGTTTGATTATTGTAGAATCAACCAGCTTTGATGCAAATACAAACGGAACATCTTTATTCTCTAAAACAACTTTTTCCAGAACATCCCTTCCCTCTCTAGTCTCCAACAGCAATATATCGGTGCTCAGCACTGTAGGCTCATTTTCTGCAATTTTATCCAGCAGCAGAGCTATCATATCCCAGCTCCAAGGCCAGGCGCCGACTTCCTGAAGGCTGGCATCGTCAATGCTGACAATAACAACTTCTTCCCTAGCTTTGTTTACACCCTGAAAACGGTCAACAATTAAATTATTTATCTGGGTGAAAAAAGGGGAATTGCTGATAAGTCCCATAAAGATTGTCGTGGCCAAACCTATTAAAAAATATGAAAGGTTTTTAGTTTGTTTATAAATTCCTTTAAACATCTTAAAAAAATGCACTCAATTAAAGTTATCCGGACCCAAGCATAATTCTAGCTGATTATACTGAAAAACCGCAAATTTATTAATTGAAATATTTTTGGTAAGACTGGGGTATTTTGGTATTGGTTTCCTGAATTTCTGTATCAGTCAAAGAAAAATCTCCACAATTCTTAATTGATAAATTCACCGCGTTTTTTAAATCAATTTGGGACTGCTGGGGCTGGCCGTATTTGGCCTCAACTGCTGTAAATAATGGCAGTATGTCGCTGTCTTTTTTGCCATAATATTTTTCGCGGCAAAAAACTGCTCTATTAATATCCGTTGTGGTTTGTATAAAATAGCTGTTAAATAAAGCACTGTATTCCTCAACAAAAGCCGGGACAGGTGTAGGCGTTGGCTCTATGGGCTTGGCAGTTGCAGAGGGTTGAATGGTTTTCGCCGTAGCCAAAGGTGTCGGTGATAGCGTGGGTGTTGGTGAAACTGTTGGAGCATCAGTAAGATCGGGTTCCAACTCTTCGCCCTGCACACTCCCCTCTCTGAAGTTAAAAAGTTCCTGGTTTTTAATCATCTCCCTTATTATTAAACGCATGATACCGGTCTTTTTTAACTCCTTAATTAGGCCGCTGATAAACAGATGCTTATTATAAAGCCTGGATTCTTTAATGCTGTCGGGCATATCAATTATGGGCCATGTTTGCGAAACCGATGGATCTTTAATTTTACAGTATTTACCGCTTGCCACATCCTTGGTATTAAATTTCTCCAGTTTACCATCTTTTAAAGACACCTGGGTTGCCGTGATGGCATTTTCAGTTACCATAAAATCCGTTTCCTGGGTGGTCCCGGTATCAATAACACTCACGCCGAATTCGGTTCCGCGTACCGCTGCTATAGCTGTTTGCGTGCTCACCTGGTAGCTGCTGTTGCTGCCGCTAAGGTTTTCCAGTCTATGCCAGGTATTGCCGATGATCTGTTTGATGTCAATAGAGCTTTGGCCGAAAATCAACTGAATAACGGTATTTTCATCAAGGGAAATTACAGAATTATTCGGCAACAAAATGTGTGCGCTGCTTGTAGCGGTTTTTACAAACGTCCCAGAAATGATTTCGGACTCATCTTGAGTAACCAGTTTATAATTCTGATCAGTTTCAGAGGTATATACCTGGCCGTATTCAACAAAAAGCACGGCGTCATTAGCTTCCTGGGATTTTGCCTGCAAAGCAACAAAAACAACTGCCAGTATAATAATAATGAGAACTATTACAATAGCGGGGGATTTTCTCTTACTCATGAATTAAATAAAATACTAATCAAAATTACTGTAAACTTTGCAAATTAAGTTTACGCTTCTAAAAGTCTCCGGCTAATTAGCTGCATCATTTGCAGGATTATTGGAATCAGCCGGTGAATTACCTGTATTATTATTGTTTCCGGGATTATTTTTTGTTGTTTTATCTTTAACTTTATCAGTAGGTGTAGGTTCTCCCGGATCCTGCGTAGGCAGAGGAGTCGGTGTCGGACTCAACTGGCTTTCGGTTGGCGTAACTGTGACTGTAACTGTTGTTTCCTGTTCTGATGTTGTTTTGTCCTGCTTGCTGTCCTTATTTTTACTTCTGGTATTTGCAGTGTCAGTTGTTTTAATTGTCCGGATTTCGCCATCTTCTTCTTTTTCTATTTCTTCCATGCCTCTGATAAACCATGTGGATATTTTAATTTCCTCGGTAATTTGAGCAACTTTCAACGGTTTACCTTCCTCAATAATGGTGTACATGCCTTCAGTCACATCTACCACCTCATATACCGAACCCACTTCTTCATTTAATTTTCCAAGATTTAATTTGCTGACCGCAACTGTGTTTTCTGTAACGACAACATAAGTTTCCAGAACATTGTTTACTTCCTCCACCCTGACTCCGAAAATTGTACCACGCACTGCAGCTATGGCATTGGGTGTTGTAACTTCATAGCTGGTCCCGCCGAGATTGCGGATCCTGTGCCAGGTATTACCGATGAACTGCTGGATATCAAAGGTTTCGTAATTGAACTCTACTTTTAGCTCGGTATTTTCGTCTATATAAATCACAGAATTGTTGGGCAAAATGATATTTGCCTTTCCTGAGCCGGTTTTTACATAAGTACCGAAATCTATCTCAATTTCATCTGTATTAAGCAACTGATAAGAGTCCCGGTCGCTAGCATAATAAATGTCCCCGTATTCACGTACCAATACAGCCTTAACTTCAGCTGAAGAATTTATCAAACTAGAAATTACGAACAAAATGCCAACAATTGTTGCCATTATGTAGAATCCTAGGAATTTTTTAAGTTTTAAATTTTTATTTTGAAGTAATTTTGACAAGTGCAACCTTACTTGGTATTAAGATTATATTATACTATTCTTTACTATGTTTTTACAAGATTGCAGGGGTTATTTTTAAATTCTCTCAAATTGATAATTTGCGCCGGCAATCTTTGAAAAACAACCAAGAAGGGAGGAATAATCATGAAATATAGATATAATTGCCCTTTCTGTAAAAAGCCGCTCTCGGTTTCTGCTGAAAGCGATGACGATGCCCTGTCGCTGCTTTTGGAAAAAGTTTCGGAACACAAAGACGATGTACATCCGGCTGAAATGCTGGATTTAGCTTCACTGGACGGTATCATCAGAAAAGAAATGGTCAGTATTGAGTCTTTTGAGGATGAGTTCTAAAACTATACCTTGGGAAAGTCTCAACTATTTTGCGTTTTTTAATCTCTGTTAAAGAAAATATCCGTTATAAAATGTCCCACAGCACCAAATAGGCCAATAGCTAAAAAAAGTCCGAAAAGGATTGAGGATTCTTTGGCAAATTTTTTCAAACTTTCCATTTCATTAAAATAATTTAAATTAGAGGGAAAAATTCCCTAATATAATTATATCAAAATACCGGGCAAAAATCAGAGAAAGTTAAGTCGGGATTAAACTTCCTGGACATCTAAAGAAGGGGGGATTTTTCACCATTCACCCCGCCTGGTTGGGATCCATTACGAATCAACACATTCCTTAATGCCCATCCTGAATTTAATCCTTGTTTATTTATAACAAAAGGATCTTCTAAATCTTTTGAAAAGCTGAAAGCTGTATCATTACCTACACCCATTATTACATTATATATCAATTATATGTTAACTATACTCTAATTTTCAGTAAAATTTCAATGTTAAAAATAAATAACCTTTTTAAAGCAAATCCGGATTTATTAAAGTAACTGATTGCTTACACTCAAATTTTAATTTAAACTATCTTTAGTTAATATCAATCCCTAATGAAAGGAGGCGGAAAATGCAATGAAATATACTTTTAAATGTCCGGCTTGCGGACACCCGGTTGAAGTTGAAGCCATGGATGACGAAGAAGCAGTAAATATGCTTATGGATGAAGGTGGCAAGCATATGAAAGAAGTCCATCCGGAAATGCAACCTGATCCGGAAATGGAAGCAATGGTCAGGAAAGATATGGTCAAAAGCGAAGGTATGGAAGATAATCAATAAGACACTTTAACTTAGTAATAATCTCTTGAAATTCCGGTATCAACTTTAAGTTGAAATCGTATAGTAAAGTTCGTTTTCAGAAGTCTTCTGCAGTTTGCCCCTGTTCTTTTCAATCACCTTTATTGAGGCAATATTATCAGGATCGCAGGTAATTAAAACTTCCTTAATACCCATTTTTTTAGCTTTTTCCAGAGCCAAACCCACCATTTTTGTGGCATAGCCCCTGCCCTGTTCCGCCGGTATTACAGCATAACCGATATTTCCTCCCCGGACTTTCAAAGCATCATTCAAATAATGCCTCAACTTTACCATGCCGACAGGTTTATCATTTACATAAAACCAGTAAAGAGTCTGGGGTACCCTGCCCTCCTGCAGATTAATGCCCCTGGATTCATTGTCTTTAAGTTTTAAAGCCTGCTGAAATTCGGTAAAAGTCATGCCGTAAAAATTATTTTCAAAACCGTTTTCTTCTGCAGGTAGTGCTTGAAGCATTTCATATACATCCTGCCCGTCGGTTAGAGATAGTTCTTTTAAGGAGTATGCTTCTTTTTTTTGCGAATTATTTGACATGAATTGAAAAAATAATTGCTGTTTTTGTTTTTTTTCTAAGTTTCAACGACTGCAAGGAGTTGAAACTTAAAGGAGGAACATACGGAGGCTGGAAGAAAATGCTTTAGCATTTTTCTGCAAGCCAAAGTATTATTCCGACGTGGAGCTGGGGAGATTCGAACTCCCGATCTCTTCATTGCAAATGAAGCGCATTAGGCCAGCTGTGCTACAGCCCCAATATTAATGGTGGAGCCCCAGGGCTTGCACCTGGTGGCGGCTCACCAGGCTTGACCCTGATGTCCGCAGCCCCATTTGATTATTTAACAATCGCACCGTTCTGCACTTTTCTTTCCGGCAGTAATAATACTGGTTCATCGTCTTCAAGGGCTACAAAAATACCGTTACTTTCAACCCCCCTGATGACTGCTTTTTCAATATTCAAAACAATGGGAACCTGTTTACCGATCAAATCTTCAGGGGAATATTTGTGGCCGAATCCTGCCACAACCTGGCGTTTTTCATCACCCATATCTACAATTACTTTTAATAACCTGTCTGTTCCCGTAACTCTTTCTGCCTCAATAATTGTGCCGATTTTTATTTCCAGTTTTTTAAAATCCTCAAATTTCAACATTTGTTTTCAATAAAAACTTATCTGTCTTCTGAAGTTCATTGACCTAAGGTCAATGAACTTAAAGGAGATACATACGGAGGCTGGAAGAAAATGCTTTAGCATTTTTCTGCAAGCCAAAGTATTGTTCAGACGTGGGCGTCCATGGAATCGAACCATGCACCTCAGTCTTATCAGGACTGCGCTCTAACCGAATGAGCTAGACGCCCTAAGGTGAAAAACGATATGAATTTTAGCATTAACGCCAATAATTTTAAAGAATCTGATGACTTATTATCGGGGTAAATCCTTATTCTGTAAACCTGCTTGACGCATAATTGACCGTAATGTGCCCAAAGGTATTTCTTTGCGACCGATAGGAATAATCACAGTGAAATTATTTTTCCGGTACTTTGCATGACTGCCCTATTGTGAAACAAATCGGAATTTCCTCTTAATAAGGATTTTCATCACCTCTTCAGAAGAATATTGTTTTGGCATCGATTGCCAATTTGAGTTATTGTGATTGTGAAATTGCGTTTAGACGGTTTCATAGTAGTTTGTTATTCAATAATACTATTCTAACATAAATATCCTTAATAATTTTACAATTGGCAATTTTATTACACCTGAACTTTGGTTGAGAAATTAGTAGTTTAGACAGGCTAATAAACAAATGTTACATTAACCTTCAAATGTTTAAACTAAACCAATCCTTAGCCGATATCCTTGTTTTACAATAGTCGCAGATTATAAATGCACCTGCAATATTATATAAAGATAACAGGAGGTGCTGCTCAAATTCGTCGTGAACTCCCTCTTTTAAATTGGCAGCAATGAGCTGGTCTTTTCCGTATAAGGGACAATCTATGTTGGGGCAAACAATGTAGTAGTTTTTTGCCATGCGCTAGTTTTAGCGTTTTTTTTGCAACTTAAAAGGTGACAGAATGTTGGATTTTGTCTCAAGATTGCTTTGGCACTTGTGCCTTGGCACCAAGTGCATCAGCAGGGTAATTTTCCAAAACTTTGGCTTCAGTCATTAGTTGAAGCATGTACTCCTTAGAAAGGAGGTGATCCAGCCGCAGATTCCCCTACGGCTACCTTGTTATGACTTAGCTCTGGTCACCAGCCCTTCCTTAGTTCCCCCTGCACAAAGTCTAAAACGTTAAAATGATTTTCATGATTAACTTGCTTTTTAGACTCTTTGCGGGGGGCCATCGGGAAAGACCGACTTCCGTAGCTTGACAGGCGGTGTGTACAAGACCCGAGAACGTATTCACCGCGGCATGCTGATCCGCGATTACTAGTAATTCCGACTTCATGCGGGCGAATTGCAGCCCACAATCTGAACTGAGACCGTTTTTGCAGGATTAGCTCCAGCTTGCGCTTTGGCAACCCATTGTAACGGCCATTGTAGCGCTTGTGTAGCCCAAGACATAAGGGCTATGAGGACTAGACGTCATCCCCACCTTCCTCCCCGTTTTGGCAGGGCGGTCTCCGCAGAAAAATTAACAGCGGACAGGGGTTGCGCTCGTTGCGGGACTTAACCCAACATCTCACGACACGAGCTGACGACAGCCATGCAGCACCTCTGTAGCACCCTCGAAAGCTTCCTCCCTTTCAGGAGGCGTGCAGCTACAGTTCAAGCCTTGGTAAGGTTCTTCGCTTAGCATCGAATTAAACCAAGCGCTCCACTACTTGTGCGGGTCCCCGTCAATTCCTTTGAGTTTTAACCTTGCGGTCGTACTACTCAGGCGCCCTACTTAACGCGTTAGCTGCGGCACACAACTTCAATTTAAATCAACCGAAGTCAATCTAAAATCGAAATCATACACCTAGTAGGGATAGTTTACAGCGTGGACTACACGGGTATCTAATCCGTTTTGCTACCCACGCTTTCGAGCCTCAGCGTCAATCAAGCCCCAGAAAGCTGCCTTCGCCATTGGTGTTCTTCCCGATATCAACGTATTTCACCACTACACCGGGAATTCCGCTTTCCTCTGACTGATTCAATTATGATAGTTTCCTGCGCACTTCCAAAGTTAAGCTTTGGTCTTTCACACAGGACTTATCTAAACGCCTACGCATCTCTTTACGCCCAGTAAATCCGGATAATGTTTGGCCTCTACGTATCACCGACCCTTCTGGCACGTAGTTAGGGAGGCCTTATTCGTATGGTACCTTCAGAACTTATTCCCATACAAAAGGAGTTTACAACCCGAAGGCCTTCTTCCTCCACGCGGTGTCGCTGCATCAGACTTTCGTCCATTGTGCAAGATTCCTAATTGCTGCCTCCCGTAGGAGTATGGACCGTGTCGCAGTTCCATTCTGGCTGGACATCCTCTCAGACCAGCTACCCGTCATAGGCTTGGTGAGCCTTTACCCCACCAACAACCTGATAGGACGCAGGCCTATCTTCAAGCGACCGAAGTCTTTGCCGACTCGGCCCAACATAGCTTTCAAAAATACTAGTGAAGTTTTAAAGCTCCGCAGTTTGAAAACTAAGTTGGACCTCGTCGGAGTATCCAGGATTAATTACCCTTTCGGGTAGCTATCCTTGACTTAGGGGGAAATTCCTACGCGTTACTCAGCCGTTCGCCACTGACCTACGCTCACTCTTGCGAGCAAACAAGGTTCGTGCGACTTGCATACCTTAGGCACACCGCCAACATTCATCCTGAGCCAGGATCAAACTCTCCATAAGATTTTTAAACAGTATAATTTTTTGCCCTAAGGCAAGAATTACACTGCCGAATTCATTTGAAGACATTCGACAAATTCCTGACTTTCACTTAAAAACATAAAGAATTTTAAGGGAAAATATTTTGGCATTCTGCCACCTTTTAAATTGTTAAAGAGCAATAATCCGCATCTGTTAGTGCAGCGCTGTTTATTAAACTGCTTATTTGCTAGACAGCGGATTAATTATATTTTTAAAGAGGTCTAGAAGTTTTACCAGATACATTCTAACAGATTACGCTTTGTTTAGTCAAAATATTTTAGTGTCAACCACTGGAAAATAAATTGACAATATCCTGCAGCATTTTCCAAAATTTCCCGGTAAAAACTAAAAAGATTATGGTAAAAATAGTGGTAAAAAAATACCAGAGAGGAAACGCCATAATTAGAAGAGCCAAGATCAGGAGGATTTTTCTCCAAACCGGCTGATTTAACTTAATTATTTTAAAAATTAAAAATATATAAATGACTACAATAACAATTAAAGAAATAACTGCTGCAAGATTACTTTCCTCCAACATAGAAGATAATCTATTAAAAATTTAAGTACCTTCAATTGTAATCTAGCAAACTCTTTTTTTCCCGTCAAAAAAATTTGTACTACTAATTTGGGGATGGAGTCGGATCTACAACAACAGGGGCATCATCAGGAGGAGGTAACTCTCCAACTGTAGGTTCAGTTCCAGGCATAATTTGGACTCCGTCATCAGGATTAAGAATAACACTATTTCCAGTTAACAATTCCATTAAATTTGAGAGCTAATAATAATAAAATCTTTTTAATTATACTTTATCTTGCTGATATCTGTGCTGTTAAAATATCAAAATCGCTACCTGAAGTCTCATTTATTAAATGCTGGGTTAAATGATATTGAGCAAAATGCATCTGTAAAGCATTTTCCCAGCTTAAGGGTTGTTGCGAATAAGTTAATAATTAGCCATATGAAAAATGTCTGGCAAGTATAGTAAATTCCTGCTTGAGATCTGGAGTAATTCTGTGTTTTACTCCTGTTATTGTTCTGAGGTCAGGAACATTCGAGCGTATATTCGCAACTTCCTTTCTAACTTTCTCATAAGTCAAAGAATGTAGATTATATATATATCCGTATAATCTATTGGACCTCTCCTGGCCATACCCTCAAGAGTCCATCTGCCAATATTTTTGCTAACCAAAAAACATGTGAATCTAAATTGTAATCAGATTCATAAACTCCAGCAATCTTTAAAGTTTATTAAGGTTAGTATTGTAATGAAATCTAGTTTTTAACAGGTTCTATATAATAACCAAAATAAGACTTACTGTATGGTATTCTATAAGGGGCATTTATTTCCGCTAATTTTCTTCTAACAATACTGATTAATCCTCTAACTTTATGTGGACCAACTACAACATCTTCCGGATTACTTTTAAAATCTGAAAATACTTGACTTAATCGGTGAAACTTCTGACTCATTTCAATAGTCAGATATAAGGCTATGTCATCAACAAATGCATTTGAACCTTGTTGCGATTTATTAAGAAGAAAATCAATTAATGCTAAATGTTTATAAGCTCCTATACTATTTCTCCAGTTATTTTCTGGTTTTGTAGTTAAACAATATCCAAAAGAACTGGAAGGTGAAATAATTACAAACCCTTCCTTCAAATTAGGTTTTAGTACTCTTGATAATACAAGTTTAACCGAGGCTAAAGATGGACTAAATTGTAAAACTCTATCAAATACTTCACCAGTTAAAAATTCATCAAAATTTTTTAATGGTTTTGAGGCCAATGCCAAGGCTTCATAATAAGATTTCTGTCTCATTAACATATACCCCTCACCTGTATTTAATGCAATTTCTTCCAAAGACAATAATCTGCCTACTCCTTTAATAAGAACACTAGACATCCAGTAGGACCTAGTTGCAATCAATGGTTCACGTCCTATAAAGAATTCGTTATAATTCATTAATATTCACTTATTAACTAAGTTAATCTAAAAAATCCTTAATTTATAATTTCGTTAGCAGAAATTCCCAATTGTTATGGTTCATTTATCATTGGAGTAAGAGGTTTTATCCAATATCCTAGTCCTTTTTCAGATTTTGGAATTATAAAAGGAGCTCGTATTTTTTTCAACTTTTTTCTTAAATACCTAATCATAAAATTAATACTACCCTGATCATAAGTTACATCCAATATATCTCTCGTAAAATCCGGAAAAACAGCTGCCATACGGGTATATTTTCTAATCATAGAATTATTTAGAAACTCCGCTATATGGTCAACTGGCAGCGGGTGCATTTCTGATGAATGAGCAAGCAAATGATCGACTACAGTAATATGCGAAAAAGCACCTAATTTAATTCTCCAATTTGGGTCAGGGACTGTAGTTAAACAATAACCATAAGAATAAGGTGGAGATATAACTTTATATCCTTTTCCTTTTATTAGCCTAGGTACCACATATTTATATATTTGATATCTAAGTATATTATACTGAGGTGCAAATCCTAAAATTCTTTCAAAATTCTCGTTTTTTAAAAAATCTGAAAAAGTTAAAACTGGTTGGGCTTCAATTTTCATAGCCTCATCATATTGACCATCACGAACCAACAT
Organism: Candidatus Dojkabacteria bacterium; assembly: GCA_035289685.1. Lineage (GTDB taxonomy): Bacteria > Patescibacteriota > Dojkabacteria > B142 > OLB20 > DATDWK01. The sequence continues at coordinate 3,986 of DATDWK010000111.1, read as the reverse complement.
AACTCCTAAACCGACGTTTAGTGCAATATCTTCGTCAGGAATTATTTCATCGGTCTTTCTAAGCAAAACACTCGCCAGCCAACGGTGATGCCTCCAAAAAGACCCTTCTGGTTTTGTAAAAAGTTCTTTATAATCCATAAACAGAAACAAGTTAAAATTACTCAGCTCTCAAGATAATATACCCTTCCGGAGTTTTATTAGGAATAATAAAAGGTGATCCTGCCTGAGCCATTCTTTGTCTTAAATTCTTAAATAAATTTTTTATATCCGCTGCTTCACTATATTCAGAATAATCTCCTATTCTTTTAAAATCAGGAAAGACTAATCTAAATATCTGAAATTTCTCATTTAAAGTTCTTTGCAAAAATTCTCTTATTTCTAAAGGAGATAAAGGTATCCCTTTAGAACTATTTACCAAAAGATGGTCAATCAATGCCAAATACTGAAAGGTCCCTAATCTCGTTCGCCAATCCTGTTCTCCTACAACACTTAAACAATATCCGTACATAAAAGGTTTATTTCCTATTACAAACTCTGGCTTCAATATTGGACGCAAATCACCTGAAACAGTATTTCTTATTGATACAAAAGTTGGAGTAAACCCACGAATTTGATTAAATCCAGGATCACTAACTATCTCGTCGAAAGGAATAGCTTCACGCTCCCTTAGATAATCAAGGCTTACGTTATGAGGGTAATCCTGTGCTAGTAATAACCCCCTACCTACATTAACCGCCAAAAACTCATAGGAAACTATTTGACCTATATGTTTTAGTAAAACACTTCCCATCCAAAATGGTAAAGTTTTAGGAGAAGGCTCGTGAGTAAAAACCTCATTGAAATTCATTTGTTTGTTTACCAAAAATATTTTTTTATATTTAATTATCCTAGAAGATTTACTTTTTCTTTTTCTTTTTGCGGGGCAGATATTTTTGGTAGGAGTCGGTTGAGGTTACCACACTGTCTCCTTTTACCGGCGTAAATGTTTCTTTTTTGGCAATTTTTCTGCGCAGCTGAATTACTGTGAAAACCAAATTAACCAGCATTAAAAGTAAAACTACTACACCCCAAACACGCATGCTCAAAAAATCTAATTGCTGTACCCGTAGAAAAACTGCTATTAATAACGCTATGCTCAATCCAAAATTGATTTTAAGAAATCTGACAATTGCCAGCCTTCTCTGCCTTACAAATGTGTATTTTACAAAATCCTTGGTAAACAAAAATAGCAGGAGCAGACTCAAACCCAGGCTAAGAATTGTTGCTGCAAATGCCGTACTTTGGCTGCTTAACTGCCCTGGATTTGCATCAAACAAATAAGCCGCATTAAATAATTTTGAAATTTCTAACTGCATTACTGAAAAATTAATATGAATTACTAATTAAGTAAACCGTTATCAATTTAATTATAGTTTGTTAAAGCCAATCTGACAATGGTTTCAACAAGCCGGCTTGCTTTAGTAATATACAGATACTTTTTTTATTGCGGTAATTTTTTTAGAGAAACTAACCAAAAACGCCAAGCAGAAAGTGCTTGGCGCTTAAATTTTCACTTTAAAAAATCAGTTTATTTAAACACTTGATCGGCTAAATCTCCCAGTACCGGAAGTTTATAATCTCTTACTTCCTGCAAAGCGTTAACCAGCAACAAAACTATAGCTACGAGTTCAACCACCCAGACTGCAAAACTTATCAGCCAGCCAATAAAAGGTATAAACCCTACTACCATACCAACTACACCAACTAAAAATACTAGTGCTCCCTGTTTGGCATAATTTTTTACAAAGGGTGAAGCATCCTTCATTGCAAGATAGACAATTAATCCCACTAAAGGAAGGGCCGATACTGCAGCGAGAACCTTGTCATTGTCAGAAGATCCTCCTCCAGCCATTTTTGTGTCCGCCATATTTTCCAAGAAAAAAATTAAAGTAAATTAGTTATTTTAGTATAGGAACGATATGGGTACTTGTCAACAAATAGCCCAATTAAGATTATTTAATAAATTTATATTTAAATATATATGCCGATAAAATTGTCAGCGCAGAACCTACTGAGGCGGAAAAAAACACTTCGGTTAGAGGTATTGCCACACCAAATAAAGAAAATGAAAATTTCGAATGATCTAGCAACCAAACACTGTACAAATATTCTGAACCCACTATCAACTGAAAAAAGAAATAAAAGATAAATGCTATTACGCCATACACTAATGCCGATACTATAAAATGCTTAGCCAGATCCGATCTTTTAGTAATTATAATCAAAGACATTAAGAAACAACCAATACCGGTAGCGAAAATAGAATTTATATTAAATTTTGTAATGATAAACGCAAAAAGTGCAAAACCCAAAGCAATGTATAATAATAAGCTAACTACTCTCTTATTAAAATTTTCATAATCAACTTTAATTTTATATTTAAAAAAGAAAATATAAGTAAATGTTAAAGTTCCTCCGCTGACAAATCCAAATAAGATATCATCAGGCAGGATTCTTATTCCTAATATATTCAACTCTATAAAGGCCGGCGGATACCAATAATCTTTAAAGTAAAAATACTCTCCTAGTACACCAACAAATGCAAAAATTATGCTAAATAACAGCATTAATTTTCTCAAATCTCTTCTGGTTTTAAAAATGATTAACCATAATAGTAATAGTACTAAACTGCCAAAAGGATAAATTATTCTAAAATCTATGTTTTCAATCATTTTTTTCCTTTAACTAAATTAAACATTTCCGTCAGTTCTTTAACAGAAGTCACCTGCTCAGGATTTTTGTCTTTGCGGTCGAACTCTTTCAACCTGGGGAACCTTAAAGATAGGCCTGTAGCGGTTTTACTCCTGCTGATGCTGTCAGCATCAACCACCACTACAATTTCCGGTTTACAAATCACATCCGGTACTAATTTCTTATCTATCACCACATTATCCGGCACTTTCTCCATCCTGAAACTGTCCAAAGCAGTTTTAATACTCCCCCACTGCTCGTCTTTGAAGCCGGTACCTACTTTAGTCAAGCTTTTAAATTTGTCTTCTTTGTCATCATAAATACCGATTAATATAGCTCCAATACCGAATTTAGCCCTGACTCCCGTACCCAGATAATACCCAAGAGCTACAGCATCGACCGTGTCAACAAGCTCACTTTGCGAGGCAGCTTTCAGTTTAATCCAAACATAGTTTCTGGTGCCGGGTTCGTATGTATCGGTCAAAGTTTTGGCAATTACCCCCTCCAGGCCTTCTTTAACAAAGCGTTGGAAAATCAAGGAGATATCACTTTCGTTTTCAGCTTTAATTGTTTCAGCAGCAAGAATATTTATGTTCTTGTGCCCCGACATTACTTTTTCCATTGCAGAAATTCTTTCGTTCAATGGTTTTTTCAGCATATCCCTGCCATTCAGAAACAGCACGTCAAAAACAAAAACTTTCAAAGGAATACTTTTGGCTTTTTCCAGGATATCGCTCTTTCTTTTTCTGGTGATGGTTTCCTGGAACGGCAGCAGCTTGCCGGTTTTAGGGTCAAAGCCGATGGCCTCTGAATCCAGCACCACTGACTCAACATGCAATTCCTGAACTGCCGCAACTATATCCGGAAACATATGGGTGATGTTTTCCATATTCCTGCTGAAGATTGCCACATGTTCCCTGCTTTTTATTTCAGTTGCCAGTTCCCAGCCTTTTTTTGAATAATGAATCTGCATGCGCAGTCCGTCATACTTTGGTTGAATAAAGCAGGGACCGAGTCTTTTAAAAATGCTCCCTGTACTTTTTTCTCTTTCAACCAACTTAGGCGCAACTGGTTTACCCACAACACTTGTTAGCTGCTCTAAGACTTTTTTCCCATCTATTAAAGCAATTTCTGCAATTAAGCCCAGATCAACCCTTACCCCATAAGCATAATCAAGGGTACTACGCAGCGATTTATCCTGGTAAAGTGTCCAGGAAATACTGTCAAGTATGGTTTTATCGCTGAATCCCACGCGC
>DATDWK010000110.1:0-2000 GCA_035289685.1 Candidatus Dojkabacteria bacterium | reverse complement strand
GTCTGCCCGCATAAAAATATTTTTTCCGCCGCCACCGCATCCGCCAGCCTGAATATCGCCCCCACATTATAAGTATCCAAAACATCCTCGAGCACAATATAAATCGGATTTTTCTTTATATTTTTAATTTTGCTCTCATCCGGCTCCGTCGTTCGAAGTTGCTTCGCATTAAGCCTTTTCATTTTTTAAATGGAAATAATTTAATAAAATTTTTAAAACTAACGTATCCGAGAGCTAATCCCAAAACAGCTCCAACTATAACATCACTCGGAAAATGCCTGCCCAAATAAACTCTTGATATTGCTACCAAAAACGCCAACAGATAAAAAAACCAGCTGAGATGCTTTCTTTGCCTTGTTAATATATAAGCTGCAGCAAAAGCTATTGTAGCGTGCCCTGAAGGAAACGAATATGAATTTAGTGTTAAATCCGGCCTTGCTCTCGCAATTATATTTTTGAGAATTGCTTCAACCAGAATCAACTCAGTTAAAACCGAAAAAATTATTGCAGCAATCTCTTTTCTGTTGTCCAGTCCGTCAAATAAAACGAGCAAAATCGAAAGAAGAATCCATAAAAATCCGTACGCTCCGGCTACAGAGAAAAATAAAAACAAATTATCAGTAAATATATTATGCGGTATTTGATTAATAAAATTTAAAAGTTGCCGGTCAAAAAGCGGAAGATTTTCCAGCATGAAATTTACGGTTTATTTGTAGGTGTAGCGGTTACTGTTTTTGTCGGAGTTGCCGTTAAATCTTTTTTGGGCGTTGCGGTTGCTGTTGGCTTTTTTGCCGATTTAGGTGTCGCTGACGGGCTTGAAGTTGGTGTCACCGGCTCCGGAGTTGGAGTATAAAATATAATCTCAACTGCAGGCGTCTCAGGTAACGGTGAAATAAAATTCGATGATTTGCCGAATATTAAATAACCCACTCCGCCCAACAATATTGCCAAACCCAGTAAAATTATCGGCCACTTAAAATTACGGTTGTTTCTGTTTACCGAATACGTCGTATCCATACTTTCTATTATATCACTGGCAGAAGCTTAAAGGATAATCATTATCGGCAAAATCAGGATTCACCCTATATTGAGTAATAATCCTTATTTTCAATTTGCAGGCATCATCCTCTTTAATATTTAAAATTCTTAAAAATTCGTTCTCTGCTTTTTTTCTTACTTCCTCAAATGGTGAATTGTCTACAGAAATCAGAAAATAATCTCCCCTGGCATAATATACAATATGAAAATCTGGATTATCCTTAATTATTGCATCGCTATTTGGCATTATTTCCTGTGCGTTTCGATAAAAATTGTCGACACTAATTCCCGAAGCCGTAATTTTCTCAGGAAGATTTGCTCTGAATATTGTAGGGCTTGGCAAAAAAGTGGAGATTGGAGTAACTTGTGGCTTGACAGGAATTTCCTGATTTTTACTAATAAAAATCAAATAGGCTAAATAAACAATAATAAACAAAAAGAAAATAATCAGTCCGTATACAATTAGTTTTCTTGTTTCCATAACTTAATTAATATTTTATATCGCAGAAACCTTGAGGTGGTGGATAAGCAACTGACCATCCCCGCCAAATCCATCTTACACCTCCGGGATTCTCTACTGTACATATATCTGTGTAATAAATCTCCCTGTCAAACCACAAATTCCAGGCTTCGGGAATATTAACTTCTGGAGCTTGAAACTTTCTTGTGCAAAAATTAAACCTGTCACCTTCCCTGCATCTGATCCCTCCTGTACTTTCAACAGCATCCCAGCATTGATACGATCTCGGGTCTCTTGTGTATGGATTCGTGTCTTCATTTTTCAAATTAATTTGAAATAACCCCACACTATACTCATTTGATATACCATCAAAACATCCTCTATTAGGTTTAACATACAAATCTCCCCGGCTTTCCTTATAACAAATCATCGCAGCTTTTTCAGCCATAGTCTGGTTATTATTAAAAAAGGGTTTTAGACAACCTGGTGAACAAAAACCTTT
>DATDWK010000109.1:0-6209 GCA_035289685.1 Candidatus Dojkabacteria bacterium | reverse complement strand
AAACATTGGGAAATACTAAGAAAAGTTTGCGGTTTTTAAACAGATAAACAGCAATAAACCCGATCAGCCTGTAAATATAAAGCACTGCCAGTAAAGTTACCTGCCACTGCAGGCTGGCTAAAAACAATGCAGTTAAATAATAAAGGTCTAAAACTTTATCAATTTGCTGATATTTCCGGTAGGTAAAAATCTGGGAGTTAAGAAAAAAGCTGTAATCGATTTCATCAAGAAAACCAAGAAGCAGGGCAACCCAGAAGGGATCGAAAAAAATCAACAGGGGAGTCAAAATCCTTAACAAAAGAATAATTACTGCTAAAGTTTTCCAGGTGCGGATACGGAAACCGATCATAATTACTGCATATTTTTATATCCTGTTTAGCGCGAGAGTAATAGAGAATCCTCGAGATTTTTAATTTCTTCAGCACCGGCTGTAGAATCATAAAAAATACCTACCGAGTAAAATTTATCTGTTACTCCCTTTTTCACAAATTGTATGGTTCTCATGGTAAAAGATAAACCGGCATCTGTTATTGAAGCATTTACCGTATAGTCGCAGCCGTAATAACCTTCAACTTCATTAATAATGGTGATGTTTGAAATGCTGGCAGATTCAGAAACTTCTTTTGCTACTTCCAAAACTACATCAGCAAAATCCTGACAGTCTTTTTGAGTAGGAACAGTTGTGGGTGCCTGATCGGTTTCCTTTACCAGCATGCCGGTATTTTTTGCACCACCCAAGGCATTAGGATTTTTATTGGCAAACGATTTCAGGAATTGGGGATTTTCAGTTTCTTCGTAATCCTTTGGGTAATAATACCTGATCCCCTCAACTTCCATATAAATGAGGTTGTCATTTACCGGCCGTACTGTGGGTTTCTGCAGTAAGGTACATCCGGATAAGACCAGGGCAGCTAAAACTATGGACAGCTGTGATATTTTCTTTAACAATATAATCAGATAAAAATTAATATAGTTAAACATAGCACGTTTTGCCGATTGCTACAATTCATGCTAAAATCGCTTATTAGTTTTATTCAGCCAAGGTTATCTTATTATTGTGAAAAAAGAGCATAAAGTTACTCTGCAAAGAACTCCTATCGTTGCCGTTTTGGGCCATGTTGACCATGGGAAAACTACCCTGCTAGACGCAATTAGAAACACTAATGTCACCGCCAGCGAAGCCGGCGGCATCACCCAGAATGTTCGTGCACACCAGATTACTTATCACGGGCAGAAAATTACCTTTATTGATACCCCGGGGCATGAAGCTTTTGCCCAGATGCGCTCGCGCGGAGCCAAGGTCACGGATATAGCCCTAATTGTTGTGGCTATTGACGATGGTGTACAGCCGCAGACCAAACAATCGATCAAATTTGCCCAGGAGGAAAAAGTACCGATTTTAATTGCCATAAATAAGATTGACCTGCCGGGTAAAACAACGCAGAAAATAAAACAGGAACTTGCCAATGCCGGAGTTCTTTTGGAAGATTTCGGCGGCGAGGTTATGTCTGCGGAGGTGTCGGCTTTAAAAAAGATAGGACTGGATGAGCTTTTGGAACGGATTCTGCTGCTTGCCGAAGTTTCTGAATTAAAGAAATTCTCACCCAAAGACTGCCTTGGACAAGGTTATGTTCTCGAAGCCAACCTTGATAAAAACCTGGGGCCGGTTTCCCTGCTTATTGTCAAAAGCGGAGAAATCAAACCGGGAAACTTTCTGGTATATCAGGGTGGATATGCCAAAGTGCGCGCACTGCTTGACGAGGCTCAAAATCAAATCAATATCAGCGACCAGGGCGATCCTATTTGGGTAATCGGTTTAAATAAAGTGCTTCAGGCCGGCACTACAGTGAAAGCCGTTGCTAACGAAAATGCTGCCAGGCAGCTGGAAAAGACAATGTCAGCAGGAGCGCCTGTCCTAGAAGAATTCGAGGAAAAGGTGGAAAAAGAACTGGAGAAAGACACAACTGCCTTAGCAGAAGAGGATCTGGAGCTGCTCAGCCAGCTGTATCAGGAGTCCAAAAGCGATGAAGATATCAAGTATGTCAATATTATTTTAAAGGCAAGCACCATGGGAACGCTGGAAGCAGTAAAAGAGGAACTTGCCAAATTGAACGATGCCGAGGTGCAGACCAGAATCCTGGAAAGTGCTACCGGACAAATAACCGAGCAGGATGTGGCGCGCGCTAAATTGTCAAAAGGAATCGTGATCGGTTTCCAAGCACCGGTCAGCAAAAGAATTGCAGAAGTCGCCAAAAAAGAGCGCGTGCTGGTAAAAAATTACGACATTATTTACGACCTTACCGATGAAATTTCTGATGTTATGGAAAGTCTGGTGCAACCGACAGAAACCGAAGAAGAAGTGGCGCGCGCCAGTATCAAAAAAGTTTTCGTACTCAGCAACGGCCAGATTGTTGCGGGTGCAGAAGTGACCAACGGCAATGTTGTCAAAGGTTACAAAGTATATGTGGAAAGGAACGGGAAAAGGATCGCTAATGCCAAAATCACCCTTTTAAAACAGCAGAAAACCGAGGTTAAAGAAGTTAAAAAAGGCCAGGACTGCGGGATTCTTCTGGAACCGCAAATTGAAATAGCAACAGGGGATGAAATAGTTTGTGTCAAAGTAGAAAAAGTGTAAATTTAAATGATTTAATTATAAACAAACAGCTGCCGGACATATGGAGGTCAAGCGCATATTATTAGTCACCAAAGTCAATCTCAAAGTCACTTTTTTACTGGTAGGCTTTAACTTGTTTATGTTTATGCTTACCACTCTTTTATATTTTTTCCTGAATATTGACCTGAGCGCTTCGTTGCTTATTCTGGGAGGAGAATATACTCCGCTGGTTCTGCAGGGAGAAATCTGGCGCCTGGTAACAGCCAGTTTTCTGCACGCCAATATCTTGCACTTATTAATAAATATGTGGGTATTATTCAGTTTTGGCAATTACATTGAAGTTTTTTACAGCAGCAAAAAACTTTTTGTAATTTACATCATAACTGCAATCACGGGATCTTTGTTCAGCGTAATTGACAATATTGTTTCAGCGTATTCTTCTGCCAGTTTTGCCACTGACGGATTTTCCCTTTCGGTTGGAGCTTCAGGAGCAATTTTCGGCCTCGTAGGCGTACTCATCGGCAACAAACTTAGACCCAATACTTATTCGCCCAGCATCCCCATTAATTCCACGGAGCTGATTGTTTTCGTGGGTTATAACCTGCTTTTGGGATTCGGCCTGAATGTTTTTGGAAGCCAAGTGCTTATTAACAACTGGGCGCATATTGGAGGTTTAATAGGAGGGATCCTTCTGGGTTTAATTTTAGATACCAAACATACTTTTTATAAAAGACAGTTTAAAAGGTTTCTGGAGCAGGTGCTTTTTGTACTCTGTTTGCTAATTTTTGTTTTGAGTTTTTTAATAAACTTTATATTTATTTTTAAAAGTACCGGACTTTTTTCTTTATTTTAAATTTTAACAATTACTAAAATGAGGGCAATAATTTTTGGCATCGGCGGTGTCGGAAAAACATCAGTCGTTGATGAAGTAGTTAAAGCATTCCCGATAGAAAGACTTCTTTGGGGCACCTATGCTGTGGAGATGGCCAAGCAGGAAAAAATAATCAATGAAAATGAATATGACCAGCTGCGTAAACAAAACACCGCTGTCCAGAAAAGGTTGCAGTTAAAAGTGGCAAAACTTTTTGCAGATAAAATGAATGCTGCACCGGATAAAAACTTTCTCATAGAAACACATGCTGCTTTAAAAACTCCGCAAGGATACTTTCTTGGATGTAATTTTGAAATCCTGCAGCTGCTGAAACCGGATCTGATAATTGTGGTTTCTGCAATTCCGGATCTGATTTTAAAACGCCGCGCCCAGGACCCGTCACGCACCCGGAAAGACGATAGAACCGTTGCAGAAGTCGCCTATCACCTGAACCTGACAAGTTGGCTTGCCGCTTCATTTGCCGCCATCTCAGGCGCGGTTATTTTAGAAGTGGAGAATAAGGAAGGGGACATCCCTTATGCTGCCAATATAATATTAGCAACCTTAAAAAGCTTCATGCAAAAAGAAGCAGCATCCGTTTAATTATATTTAATTTTTAAAGAATTTATATCTAACTCTGCCTGCCGAACCATGAATATTCCCGGCCTTACAAACGAAGCTGCTCTGGAACAACAAAAAATCTGGGGATTTAACGAAATTGTCAGCATACAAAGATTTGCCAATTTAAAACGCTTTTTAAAACAATTTAAAAATCCTCTGGTTTATGTTTTGATTATTCTGGGAATAATCACGCTTTTGCTGAACGAAATTATTGATACGCTTGCTATTGCTGCTGTTACAATAATCGAGGTCATTGCCGGTTACATCCAAGAAACAAAAGCTGAAAATGCATTATCTGCATTAAAAAAACTGGTTAAACCCAAGGCAAAGGTAATCCGTCTAGGGGTGATGAAAGAAATTCCGGCAAGGGAAATAGTACCCGGTGATATTCTCTCACTGGACACAGGAGACATTGTTCCTGCAGACGGGATAATTGTTTACTCAAAAAATTTACAGGTAACGGAATCACAATTAACAGGGGAGTCCTATCCCGTAGATAAAACGGCTATTCCCCAGGAGCACATGCTTCAACTGAACAGGATTTATGAAGACAAGTCCCACCCAGTCAAACAGGAAATAGCCAAAATATCCGGACTCATGTCTGAATTAACCCAAAAATTTAAGACTCCAAATAATCAGCTGTTTCAAGGTACATTTGTAACCACGGGCAAAGGTTTAATGGTGGCTACCCAAACAGGTAAAAATACCGAAGTCGGAAAGATCTCAACAATTGTGCTCAAACAGGTAAAAAATCCGGCACCTATTGAAACCCGGATTGTTAAATTAACTAAGGTTATTTTCATCAGTGTGATTCTGGTTTGTCTGATAATCCTGATTTTGGGATTACTAAAAGGCTTCTCTTCTATAGAAATTTTCCGTACTACTATTTCCTTAGGTGTATCAGCCATTCCAGAAGGGCTTCCTATAATTGTTACCCTTACTTTAGCTATAGGTGTTTGGAAGATGGGCAAGGCAAATGCCATATTAAAAAATCTTGCTTCAGCCTCAACGCTTGCAGGTGTGACAATTATCTGCACTGATAAAACAGGAACTTTAACCGAAGGACATTTGATTCATAGTGATATCTACACACTTAATGAATTGGTTTCCGGGGAAAAACAGCCGCTGAATACTGACAATGCAAATGAAAAAAATGCCATGGTTTTAAGTATTTTATGCAACAATGCCGTAATTTCCTCTAAAGACAGTTATTTGGGCGACCCACTGGACCAGGCGCTGCTTTATAATGCCAGGCGTTTCGGACTGGATCCCGAACAGCTCCAGCTGGAGCACGAACGGCTTGACGAAATTCCTTTTGACAGCAGCTACAAATACCAGGCAACTTTAAACACCTTTGCAGACAGCCGGAAACTGATTGTTAAAGGTGCACCTGAAATACTGCTGGAAAAATGCAATTTCGATGACGAATCCGGTAAAAATCTGGTGCAGGCACAGGTGGAAAAAATAAACCGGTCGGGATTGCGCACTATTATAATTGCCGAAAAAACTTTTGCAGGTAATGAACTTACTCATAAAGATATTGCAGGATTAAAATTTATCGCCTTGCTGGAATTTATTGACCCTATGAGAAAAGAAGTACCTGCCGCCATATCAGCATGCAAACAGGCAAAAATCAAAGTGATTATGATTACAGGTGACCATCTGGCAACCGCCAAATATCTGGCAGAAATTTCGGGTATTTTTAATCCGGCTACAGACCTTGCCTTAACAGGTGCGGAGCTGGAGCAAATGAACCAGCAGGACTTGATAAGGAATTTAAACAGAGTTACGGTGATTGCCCGCGCCAACCCGAAGGCAAAGATGCGAATAATCAATGCTTACCAGCAGCACCGCCGCATAGTTGCCATGACAGGAGACGGTGTGAATGACGCGCCGGCTCTTACCACTGCTGATATCGGCATCTCCATGGGTAAAATAGGAACTGATGTTGCCAGGGAAGCTTCTGATATGGTGCTCACAGACGATAACTTTGCCACTATTATCAAAGGTATTGAGCAAGCCAGGCTGGTTTACGAAAACCTGCGCAAGGTTATTCTTTTCCTCTTTTCCACGGCTATTGTTGAAGTTCTGACAATTATTCTA
>DATDWK010000108.1:0-2839 GCA_035289685.1 Candidatus Dojkabacteria bacterium | reverse complement strand
TGGTATTGAGATTTTTTGATATAGCCAGTCTGCGTTGTATATTGCCGGTCCAATACTGCGTTCCGTGATTACCAGTTCTTCTGGGGAACAGTATTTTTGTTCCTGTACACTGATTATTCTGCCGTAACGGTTTCTGATAACTCGGGCTGTATCATAGAGATATGGATCGCAAATTTTATTAGTTAAAAAGGTAATAATGGTTGATCTGTTATTATGTACATCCAGCATGGATTTGAAGGTGGATGGTTTAATAAAGGGCATGTCGCCATAAATTACTAAAATATTTTTATATTTACTCTGAAGATGAGGTTTACTGGATTTTAAGGCGTACCAGGTTCCCAGTTCCACAGGATAATTGACTTCTATAAAATTTACCTGGTCCTGTAAATAACTGATTAATAATTCTTTCTGATATTTGACCATAACATAGATGTCATTTTTATGGAAACCGGCATTTAATAGATTGGCAATAATGTAGTCAATAATAGGAAGTTTGTTTAAATGGACAAGCGGTTTGGGAAGTCTGCCGAGAGTGCGCTGCGATAACCTGGTGCCTTTACCACCGGCCATTATTAATACCGCTGTACTCTTCTCTATAGATTTACCCATGTTTTATAAAATAAAAAAAACCGCATTTCTGCGTTTAAAATTTATATATCATGGAAACCGCAGTTATGCGAGTTTAAAAAAGAAAAAGAAATTTGATCCGGCTGCTCTTGTATTCATGCGATATATAATAATAAACAAGTTAGATTTTGTCAATTTAATTTTTAAAAAATATCATTAATTACTCTTGCCAGAAATATAAAAACAAAAATGTCTCTTTCGAGACATTTTTGCTTGCACTTTTAACTATTTTTACTGCCTTTTGCTTTATTGAATTGTTGATATAAGTATAACTAAATAATTAAAAGTCTGTCAAGCAGAAAAAGTTATTTTTGTTGAATTCCTTTGAACACCCGTAATAGCTTTGTTAAACTGGATTTAAGAGATTTGTTACGAAATTTTCTCGTGTGGATAACTTATTTACTTGGGCTTTAAATAATTAATTAAACAGTTTCAGGGAATTTCAAAGAATATTTTGTCTCCCAGACGTATACCATTGCTAGAAATGCTTCCGGAGGCTATTTCTAAGGCATATTTACTGGGAACGCTCGAACTGATTAAAGGACTTTCCTGAAGTGCCGGTACATTTTCATGTATATCAATTATGGTAAATTCTGAATTAATGAAAATAATGTCCAAAGGAATGTAAGTATTTTTCATAAAGAAGTATAAAGGCTGTGAATCCTGGAAGATAAAAAGCATGCCGTGATTTTTTTCCAGGCTGGTGCGGTACATTAGTCCCCTACTCTGTTCGTCCGGGGTGTCGGCTATTTCTACAAATAATTCTGCCTTAACTTTATTTTGAGAGGTAATTTTAAGGGGAATCGTTCCGGGTTGCTGTTTTTGCGAATCTGGAGTAAATAATTTGAACCCCAGTATTACCAGAAAAGCGCTTGTAATAATGAATAATATTAATAGTATAACTTTTTTAATCATTTTATTTGATTGTTTCCAAGGAATTTCAGAGTTTTCTTTTAAATTGTTTTTCCAGCTCACTGCGGCTGATTTCCCAGATTATCGGCCTGCCGTGCGGGCATGAATATGGCAGCTGGCACTTAAACAAATTGCTGATCAGCCGCTGGACAACCATTGGTGAAAGCTGGTCTCCTGCCCGGATGCTAGCATGACAGGCAATTGTGGAGATCATATTATTAAGTGCTTTGGATAATGCTTCCCTGGAATTCGTCATTTCATCCAGATCATGCAGAATTTCTAACAATGCTGCAGAGTAATTATATCCCTGCAATATGCTGGGTATTTCAACTAAAGCGTAATCGTTTCCCGGGTACTCTTCAATAACAAAGCCTATTTTATTAAGAGTTTTTAAATTTTCAACCATTAATAGTTTTTCTTTTTGGCTTAGTTTAAGAATATCCGGCAATAATAGTGCGGTTCCGCTTATTTTTTGTGTACCGCTGAATTCTTGGGATATTTTTTCAAAATTGACGCGTTCGTCAGCCGCGTGCTGGTCAATAATAAGCAGTTTCTTGTCTTTTTCAATTATCAGATAAGTTTTAAATACTTGAAAAAAGTCAGTTTGAGTGACTTCCTGCAGCGGTTCCAGCAGGTTTCTGGTGAATTCCAGGCTTTTTTTGATTGTCCCTTTGCCAGTGCTTTTTCCGGAAAAATATTCCGGCTGAAATTCATTAACATTATTTGTTATTTTGGCAGTTTTTATAGGAGTGACGGCTGAATAGACACTGCTGTCCTGAGTCAGCTTGGCATGGAATTCCTGCTGCAGGGATTTTTCCAGAGCCTTTGCCACAGAGTGTTTTACTGCATAAAATATTTTCTGGGGCTGGTAAAATTTGACCTGGCTTTTACGCGGATGCACATTTATGTCAAAAAGGTCTGTTTTTAAAGCAAGATAAATAAAAAACACCGGAGACATTCCTTTCATCAACGTAGTACTGTAGCCGTCTTTGACAGCTTTTCCCAGCAGGTTATCCTTAATGGGCCGTTCGTTTAAAAAGATATATTGTGGTTGGGTGTAGTTTTTTGCCAGGGAAGGATGTCCGATTAATCCGGTGATAAGCAGTTCACTGTCGGAATAGTTGACCGGCAGCAGCAGTCCCGCTTTTTCCTGAGGATATAGCTGGGTAATTCTTTCTGCATAAGATTTTACACCGGCCAAATGGTATAAGGTTTTACCATCTTTGATAAGCTGGAAACCTATTGGGGGCTTTGCCAACGCCAGTGCGGTAAAAGTTTCTAAAACATACTTGTATTCAGT
>DATDWK010000107.1:0-3887 GCA_035289685.1 Candidatus Dojkabacteria bacterium | reverse complement strand
GGGGTCTCGTAGAGGATGTAAAGGGACATCTCAATTTTCCTAAAAATATATCTTAATAATAGAATTCACTAGGTTGTCATTTCGAATCCCCGATGCAATCGGGGTGAGAAATCCAGCGAAGCGTATTATACGCTCGTTTCACTCGCTAGATCTCTCGCCATCGCTCGAGATGACTATATAATTCATAAAAACCTATAATTTCCTAAAAATCGAGAAAACTGAGATGTCAAAAACTACGTAAATTGAGATGTCCCTTTACATCCTCTACGAGACCCCCTCAGGGGGGTCTATGATAACGGCAGTGGGTATTTATTGATGTAAACGCTGCCGGTAACAGCGACCGATAGTGGGAGTAAAACAAGCATTGCTTTTCGGATATAGACATCAACATTTCTAAAACCACTCGAGATTCTCTGGACCAATTTACAGCGAACATTTAATCCTTCTGTGTAGGCGTTAGTTGTCCTGTAGGCAAAGTAATTTAAGATTTCCTCCCGGTAATACTTCAGGTTCCTGCCCCATAATAGAAGCTCAGCATCATCACTAACCTGCATGAGGCAGATGAGAAAATGTAATCTCTCCGCTGCCCCCTGTCTGTCTTTGGAGGTATAGATTTCGCGTACCCGTTCCTTATACTCATACCAGACTTTAAGTCTCGGGTAACGGCTAAGCAGAGCTGCCAGACGGATTGTTTCCTGCGGAGTCAGATGTTCTCTGGCTTTACGCATCAGTTGACCCGGTATTTCAATCTTGCCTTTGCCCTGTTTACCCCGTTCAAAGTTAATGGCCTCCTGTTCAATTCTTCTGGCTTCATCAAGTCTTCTGTTGGCGTCCTGGATAACATGGAAGTGGTCGATGACAATAAGGGCCTGCGGGAATACGTCCCGTATGGCGGCAATGGTTCCGTCATCCATATCGACGGTAGCAGTCTTTATCCTGATCTTAAATTCTTCAGGACAGGAAGAAAGAACTGCTTTAATCGTTAACTTCCGGTTATTGGGCAAAATTCCCAGAGGTATTCCTTGTTTTACCTCGGTAATTGTTTCCACGAATCTTCTGTTAAATACATGATGGCCATCCAATCCCAGATGAATTTCGGTAAGTGAAGATACTAGGTCCCATCTGGGAACAAGGGGATCAACTGCTTCAGTCAACCGTAGCCTCTGGGAGGGATAAGTCAGTCCCAGTTTTCCGGTGACGGTGGAGAAGGCCTGACCTGATAAATGTTGAATCAGCTCGGTATCGAATCTTTCGGTGGTTGAACGTGCTCCTGATACTCCCGGTAGTTTCTCCCGAAATGGTTTGTCAGGGACACAGGAACAGATAAACCGTCTGGGAGCAATATGAAGAAAGACAAGCCTACTGCCAATGGTAGTATGCAGTATGGTTCTCACCGGCTGGGTATCGTAACCTGTTTTAGTGCGTTTTCCGCAGCGGGGACAATCTGCACTTTTACGAAGGTTAAGAAGATAAAGATGCAGTTGATTCTTCTCCTCTTTAACCTGAGTAATTTTCCACCATCCTTGAATCTCAAGAATACCCGTGATAGATTTACCCATAGTAGTAGGATCTCCTTTCACTAAAATGATGTCCTACTACTTTTTTATGGGGATTTCGTTTTCAAAACAAGACGGAGTTTGATTTTTTACCCACTGTCTTTATCGGAGACCCGCCTAAAAATAACTTATAAACAAAAAGTTAAAAGCAGTTTAAATTCAGGGATTATAATATAAAAGGTTTTAAATCAATGAGAAGCTGTCTTTTCAAATCGGTATTAATGATTTTGGCGGTAATGCTGCCTCTTTTTATTCTTGAGTATAGCCTGTCATTAAAAAATGGGAGACATATTGAGCCGGCAGTTAATATTTTTGATGACGGACCTATGTACCGTCTGGATCCTGATTTAATTTATACTTTTAAACCAAAGGCAAAGGGTAGTTTAAACCTGGCTGATATTACTGACAGTAAGTCCATAAATTCCTTCGGGTTGAGAAACAGGGAAATATCAGCAGAAAGCCGCTCCTATCGGATTATTGCAGCAGGCGATTCCTTTACTGAAGGGATAGGAGTGACACGTGAAGAAAGTTATCCGGGACAGCTTGAAATTTATCTTAAAAAAGAAACAGGTTTGGATTTGGAAGTAGTTAATGCCGGTGTTTCCGGTTACAGTCCGGACCAGACTTACCGGTATATTATGACCAAACTGCTAAAACTTAAGCCGGATATTATTCTTTGGAATTTGACTTTTCCTCTGGATATTTATGACGCTTCCATGTGGTATCCGTCCTTGTATGATTTAAGGGAAGATCAATTAATCGCTAAAAACGGCATAGCAAACTGGCTTTATCTACAGAATTTTCTCTCACTTTACACTCCCTCATCTTTGAAAAAATTACAGCTGTACCGGTTGTTTTACCTCAATTTGCCTGATATAGATGTTTTAAACAGGCGGCCACCCGGATCCAGAGAAAAACTTATAAACTGGAGTTTGGAAAAGATAAAAATTCAGGTTGCGACCCTTAATAAACTGGCCAGTCAAAAAAACTTTAAATTGTTTTTGGTGCTTTTACCGACCAAGGATCTGTATCAATTGCCCGGACAATTTAATCTGCAGACCCCGGCTGAAATAGAAGCCTTAAAAAACCAGATAAAAAAGTCAATTACGGGAGTGGAGATTTTGGATATTGAAGAGATGCTTAACCGTTCCGGCAACCAGCGTCCTGAGGTTTGGTTTTATGCCAACGATATCCATCCGAATGCAGTGGGTAATGCGGCAATTGCCTCGGCTGCCGCTGAGTTATTACGGCCGTATCTTTCCTTATAATTCTGTTTGTTGAAGCAGAGGCAGTTTCGGGATTTGCGGCACTTCTTTGAAAGGATTATTTTTCAGTTGCAGAACTTCAAGCCTGGACATTTCTGCTATTACAGGCGGTAATTCCTCCAGCCGGTTGTCATTTAAATATAATTCCCTTAGCCCAGTCCGTCTCAAGCTGTCGGGCAGGTCTTTTAGCCTATTACCGGATAATTCCAGACTCTTTAAATTTTCCAAATCCCCCATCGAGTCCGGCAATGAAACCAGCTGGTTTCGATTCAAAGCCAGAAAATTTAATTGTTTAAGCTGTCCAATTGACGGGGGAAGATCGGTAAGCTGGTTAAAGCCCAGTTCTAGTTTGGCCAATGACTCAAGTTTGCTCAAAACTGGCGGCATTTCCGTAAACTGATTGTCGCCAAGGTCAATTTCCCTGATTTTCTTAAGATTTTCCAGACTATCTGGCAAACTTGTCAGAAGGTTGCCGTGAAGATCCAGGATTTCCAGATTAATTAGAAGCAGCAGTTGATCGGGAAAGCCGGTCAGGTTTTGGCCGGCGGCTGAATAACGGCAGATTTTTTGAGGGTTGGCCAGGACGTCGTTAATATCCTGGTAGACTGTCAAATCGCTGCATTTATCGGGATCAGATGATTCAGAAGGTTTGGCTTGATCATTTAAATATAAATTTTCGGCAAAACTGCGGTAAAGCGCGGAGGTTCTGGTGACATACAGCACTGACAACAGGCTGATCAATAGTATAATGGCAGAAAGCCAATCAACATTTCTGATTAGTTTTTTTATTAAATACATATGTGCGGAATTGCCGGTAAATTACATTTTAAACCCCATAAATTGAGGAGGCAAGAAGAATTATCCCGAATACAAAAAACACTGCAAATTCTTGAGCACCGCGGGCCGGATGATCAGGATTATTTTCTGGAGCGGAATATTTGGCTGGCGGCAGCCCGTTTGGCCATTATTGATCTCTCTGCGAAAGCGCACCAACCGATGATATCGGGCGACGGCAATCTGATTATCGTCTTTAACGGTGAAATATATAATTACCGGGAACTTCGCA
>DATDWK010000106.1:0-6911 GCA_035289685.1 Candidatus Dojkabacteria bacterium | reverse complement strand
CGGCCAGTACTGCAGGGCATTTTTGTGAGGACCGGAACGGAAAAACCAGAGAGCGAAATCCGCTGGTTTTTTTTTATTTTTATCTTGAATGTTCCCGGTTCCTGCACCGGTAATATTTTCAGACAAATCCTGTCCAGAAAGTTCAGTATATTTGGGAAATTTGCTGATATCAAAGTAGATTGCCGCAGGGGTGCTATAGGCAAAACCTTTATCCAAAAGAGCTTTCACCATAACGATCATTTCTTCTAGATAATCTGTGGCGCGGGTTTTGACATTAGGTTCCAGAATATTTAGTTGAGCTGTGTCGTCTTCAAACTGCTGGATATATTTATCGGCAATTTGTTTGGGTGTAGTTTTTTCTTTATGGGCTGCTTTTTCGATTTTATCTTCGCCGGTGTCGGCGTCAGATGTCAAATGCCCGAAATCAGTGTAATTTCTTACATATTTGACTTGATATCCTAGATAAATCACGCTGCGCCTGATCAAATCCCCGACCGTCATGCCGCGCATATTGCCAATGTGTTGTGTCCAATAAACAGTCGGTCCGCAATGATAAATTTTTACCAGGTTATCTTTTAAAGGTTTGAATGTTTCGAGAGTCCTCCCCAAAGTGTTATGTACCTTTAACATTGAAGTCTTAATAAAATAAATAAAGTTTACAATGATATGTAATTAATCTATTATAAATCATAGCAGTTTATTACAAGAGAGTGAATGCTCCGATCGTAAGATCGGAGGTGAACGGGGGTAGAAAGACTCACCAAGGGTGAGTCAAGGCGTAACAAAATACCCCAACCGTAAGGTTGTGGGATTTTATTTATTAAACTCTTTTTTATGAAAATCAAACAGGCTGTAATCACAGCTGCCGGTTTTGGTTCCAGATTTCTTCCCATTGTCAAAAGTATCCCCAAAGAAATGCTGCCCATTGTTGATAAGCCGATTATCCAGATATTGGTTGAAGAATGTTTTGCTGCTGGTATAGAAGAAGTTATTATAGTGGTACGAAAAGGAAATAATCTGATACGCGATTATTTTGAGCGGCAGGTTCCGGAGATAAAAACACTATTACAAAGCCAGGGTAAAATGGACCGCTATGCTGAAGTTGAAAAAGTACTCAATATGAAAGGAATAAAAATAATCGAGCAGTTTGAAGATCTGCCTTACGGCAACGGATCGCCGATTGTTTCTGCCAAAGAATATTTAGATCCCGACGGTCACTTTGCCGTTCTTTTTGGGGATGATCTGGTGTTGAGTGAGGGTAAGGGAGCACTGGCACAAATAATTGAGTTATTTGAGAATTATCAATGTGACGGTGTCAACGCTGCACAGGAAGTGACCAAGAATGAAATTAGCAAGTATGGCTCAATTGCAATTAAAGCAGGTCAGAAGTTTGAGGGATATGGGCAGGTTGATTATGTAATTGAAAAACCGGAGCCTGATCAAGCCCCTTCGACCTTAGCATCATATGGAAGATATATCTTGCCTTATAAAATTTTCGATTTTTTGACACCGGATAAGATAGGCAAAGATAATGAATTATGGTTGTTTGATTCTGCAGGAGAGTTTGCCAAAAGCAATAAATATATGTACAAAATTGTGGAGGGGGAATGGGTGACCACCGGTGACCCGTTCAACTATTTCCAGGCTTTAATGAAATATTATTTGGCGCATCCCAAGCTGGGAGAAGACATCAAAGAATTAATCGATGTTGAGAAGTAATTTGATTATGCTTTTTCTAAAAGTTGTATAATTACCTCTACAATTCTAGATGAAGCGTTTGTCTTAATAAGTTTTTTAGCCTGTTGTTGGGATGCGGCCAAGGGTTTTCCGGAAAAATCTTTGCCGGATTTCAAGATATTTAGTCCCAGTTTTATTTTTTCTAATAGCAGGTCTGCTGGCATACCGTCATATTGCTCCAGAATATTTCCTAAACCTGTAGCGGCAACCATTCGGGCATTTTTTAACTGTTCGTTATGGGAGCTCCAGGGCAAAGGAATTAATATTACCAGTTTTCCTAAAGCAAGTACTTCGGTTATAGTATTGGCTCCGGCCCTGCTTATAATAAGGTCTGCCTTATGCAGAATTTCACCGATTTCACTGGTAAAAACATTGTCAACGACAATATAGCGGTTTTGAAGATCTTTTCTGAGTTCTTTTTTAGTCTGTAAAGCTTTGGCATAGTCGTTTGTTAATGTCGATTGTCCAGTTTGATGGAGGACATTGGCTATTTGCAGAACTTTTGGTAGAATTGCCAGAAGGCGCCAATTAATAGTATTGGCACCCTGATTGCCTCCTGTAACATAAATTACCGGAAGAGAATTGGGAAATTTATATTTATTGGTAGTTACGTTAAGTACTTCCTGCCGCAAAGGGTTGCCAGTTAATATTGTTTTATTTTTGGGAAAGAACTTTTGGGAATCGGGCCAGGAAATTAAAATTTTATCGGAAAAACGGGTAATAATTTTATTGGCAAGTCCCAGTACAACTGTTTGCTCGTGAGTTAGGCTTTTAATTCCCAGCAGCCTGGCAAAAATAATTAATGGCAATGCCAGGTATCCTCCAAATGAAACAATCACATCAGGTCGATATTTAAGAAGTATTATCAAAGCGCGAAAAAAACCGATAGGAATTAGAAATAAATTAAAAATACCTTTAAATAAAGTCGCCAGCGTCCAGCGGCGCCAAAATTTTCCTGCGGAAAAGTTAACAAATGTCAGGTTACGGCTGGTAAGGATTTGATATTCGGGACTTAAGTTTTTGCTTAAAGTTTGGGTATATTTGCTGCCTACCCAGATAATTTTTTTAAAACCTTGTTTTTTTAGTTCAGAAAGTACAGCCAGAGCCGGTGTCAGATGCCCGCCGCTGATCATTATTTTTGCCGAATTACTTACTTTCATGAATACGTACCTTTAACAGAATTATACTAAAAATAAAAGTAATAAAAGGTAATATTAAAGCTAATATACCAAGTAAATTAAAAATATCAGAAAAAATGTTATTTAGAAAATATTTAATCAGATGGGAACTTTGCAGATCTAACTGCCAATACCCTTGCGCAAAAAGAATTTGGTGAAATAACTGAAAAAAAGCCGGGAAATTTGCATTAATAACAGGATATAGTAGCAAAGTTAGCACAATTAAAATAATAAGTGCATTTTTGCTGATCCGATAAATTTTTAAAACAAGTTGCTGTTTTTTATAAGCCCAATATAGATAAGCTAAAAGATACGTTATGGAAATTATCAGGATTATGTAAACCGAAATGTAGATATTGCGTACGTCATTTAAATGAATCAGGTCTTCGTTTGAAAAGAATTCCGAAACAATTCCGGTATTTTTTAATTTTAAATAATCCTGAATTTTATAAAATTCCGAATTCACAGTATCCTGGTCCTGGGAAAAGTTATTATATATTTGATAGTCTGAGAATTTTTGTAAAAAATACACTCTATTTTGTGTAATTATTGTTAGCGGCAGGAAAAAACAAATTAAAATAAATACCAAAGAAGCAAATCCGAATCCCGCCATAGATTTTAGTTTAATATTTTTTTTCATCCAGGTAAACGATAATGTCTGGCAGTGTTTTTTTGCGAATATCTGCTGATATTTAAAATTAGACCTACCGCACAAAGGTTGACAATTGTAGAACTGCCGCCATAACTGAAAAAAGGCAGTGTGTTACCGTTAATGGGAATCAAGGCAACGTTGGCGGCAATATGCATAAAAGCCTGCAAGGTCAACCAGGTGGACATGGAAATTACCAGCAGGAAACCGAGTTTATCTGGTGCTGCTTTGGCAATTTTAATTGCCTTGAGAAATAAAAATAAAATTAGCGAGATTAAAATAATACAGCCGATAAGGCCGAACTCCTCTGCAAAAATTGCAAAAATAGTATCGCTGAATGCCGTATCTCCGAGATAATGGAATTTCTGGCGCGATTCACCGAAGCCGACGCCGAATAAGCCTCCCGAAGCAATTGCTACAAGGATTTGGCGCAGCTGGTATCCGCTGGTGGTAGGATTAGGTACTACTCCGCTGCGCCAGAATTCTATAAAAGTTTCCAGTCTGGTAATGCGGTATTTAGCCAGCAAAGTTGCCACTGTTGTAAACAAAGTTAGCAATAATCCTAGTAAAAATGAACCCAGGAAGTGGATGGTATCATTACCTGCAATGAAATAAATAATGAAACTTGCCAGACCTAAAATTATGGCGGTATCTAGATCAGGTTCAATAAAAATTAACAACAAAACCACTGCTGTAACTAGAATAAATGGCAACAGTTGGGTACTTAGATGTTGTTTTATGGCATCTCTAGTAATTTTCCCGTGCTGTTTGAATTTCGCCAGCCATCCGGAAAGGTAGATTAGAAAAACCAATTTCGCCAGCTCTGATGGCTGGAAATCGAAAGCTCCCAAATCGATCCAGCGTTTAATCGGTTCGTTGTAATTCAGTAGCAGCACCAGAATCAGCCAAAAAACTGTAATACCCAGTGCAATTGGAGAGAATTTTACAATAGTGCGATAATCTATTTTATAAAAGACAAATAATCCCGTAAGTCCTAAAATAATCCAGGCTACCTGTCTGACAAAATAAAAACTGGCAGGGTTTCCCTGTCTGGCAGCAACAATAACAGAACCGCTGTAGACCATTAAAGCACCCCAAATTGAAAGCAGTAAAACTATAATTAAGTATGATAAATCGCCTTGAAAATTTAACTGAAAACGTTTGCCCGTTTTCTGTGGAGATTTTTTTACAGTTGACTGCAGTTTCCTGGATTTTATCTGCTGAAGCTTGAGCATTTTTGCAAATAAATAGTTAAGCGTACAAATCTTTGACAATATAAATATAATGCAAAGTGGCTTGGTTAGTCCAGTAAGTTATAATGAGGCAATATTTTTATATTTGTTGTAAAATAACTAGTATGAAAAGATTCAAAATTGATCCCGATATATTAATTGCTGAGTTGGCTGAATTATATCCGGAGGTTATAAATTTTTTAATATATGAGTACCAGTTTCATTGCTTTGGCTGTTTTGTTTCCCAGTTTGAAACATTAAGGCAAGGCGCCAATGTCCATGGTATAGATGGAAAGTACTTTGAGGAAATGCTTGCAAAAGTAAATGAAATGATAGAAAAAATTGAACAAGAAAAACTTCAAGTAATCAGTAAATCCGGAGAAAAATTGCTCACTAAAAAATAAATTGATAATTTAATCAGCTTCACCATCTGTTTTTTGACTTTCCAGGCTGTTTTCCACCCGATATTTTTTTTGGATTTCAGTTATTTTTAATTCGTAACCTGAAAGTTCTTTTTGGAGATTATGGACAATTTTCATAGCTTCCTCATAATTTTTTAAGCCGGCATCCAGGTCAAACTGTTCGTTGCTTTCCTCAAAGTACTTAATTAAGTCTTCTAACCTGGAAAGCGCTTCTTTAATTGTTTTTGTTTTCATTTTTAATAAAATTAATTTAAATAAGATAAAAATTATTATTTATTTGAAAATTTTTAGTATTTGAGCTAGAGCACTACCTTTATAAAAATTAACAGAGATTTTTTGCCGTAGCTGCAATTTTTTATAATCTACAACCACCCTACCCTGCTCATCTTTAATAATGGAATAGCCTTTTTTAAGAATATTCAAAGGATTAAAAGAATTCAGCAAGCGTTCTATGTTTTGAATATTTTGTTTTATTTGATTAAGGTAATTTATATATGTCTGTAAAATAAATTTCGCAGTCATGATTTTTCCGGAGATTTTCTGCAATTCTAAAGATAACCTGCGCATGATATTTATATGTGAGAGCTGTAGTTTGCTTTGCAGTATTTGCACCCTTTCCCTGATTTTCAATTTTGCAGCTTCGGTCAGCATTTCCAGTTTACGAAAAAAGTTTTCATTTACATGTGCCAGGTAGTAAGCTGCTTGTGAAGGCGTTGCCGCCCTGATATCGGCTACAAAATCTGCAATACTTTCATCGCGTTCATGGCCAACCGCT
Source organism: Candidatus Dojkabacteria bacterium (assembly GCA_035289685.1). Taxonomy (GTDB): domain Bacteria; phylum Patescibacteriota; class Dojkabacteria; order B142; family OLB20; genus DATDWK01. The sequence continues at coordinate 918 of DATDWK010000106.1, read as the reverse complement.
ACTACAACTGGGAAAGGCATGCCAAACAAAATGCGTGCTAAGCGCTCGCTGTTAAAAGTTAGCAAATCCTCCAGACTACCCCCGCCACGGGTTAAAACTAAACAATCATAATAAATACTGCCCTGCTCAAGGTATTTTAAGGTAGAGATAATAGTACTTTCTGCATATTTACCTTGAACGGGTACAGGATAAAAGTCAATTTGAAATCCGGTACGGCGTTCTTTTAAGATTTTCACAAAATCACTATAAGCAGCAGAATCTTTTGCGGTAATTAGGGCAATTCGGGTAAGGTATTCGGGAAGCGGGCGTTTGCGTTCAATATTGAATAAGCCTTCGGTCTCCAGCAATTTCTTTAATTGTTCATAGGCTTCTTTTAAGGCGCCTGCCCCCAAGGGGATTATTTTATAAGCAGACAAACTGAATTTTCCATAAGGCACGTAAAGTTGGGGTGTTCCCCAGACTGCTACTTGCATGCCGGTTTTTACCAGATTGATACCTTCAATTCTAGGAGCGTAACCGGAAATATTTAAAATACCTGCATGTTTGGTATCTTTTAAAATAATATTTACTCCGCCTTTTCCGGAAATACTTATCTGGGTAATTTCACCTTCAATAATAAATTCACCCAAAGTTCTCAGAGTTTTGTCAATCAGCTCGTTAAAATTGCTAACGGATAAGCGCGGTAAATCTTCAGTCATAAATCTGAATAATAATTATTCTGAATAAAACATTGTTTAAACTATAACCCAAAATCACCGGTTTATAAATTATTAAAGATTTTTCTGATACAATTATTTATTATTAGCATTTTTTCAGATGAATAACAGCGGGAAAAATCAGATTGTCCCGAAATCAAAAAGTTTTGAAACTGTTTATCAGGATTTAAATCGCCAGCAAAAACAGGCTGTTGACCATATT